>CAYYEE010000185.1:0-8114 GCA_964470775.1 uncultured Planctomycetota bacterium
GATGAAGATGCCGACGAAGATGTTGAGGAAGGTGAGCCAGAGCAGGCTCATGCCGAACAGCGCGGCCACGCCGCCGAAGCCGACGATGGCGGAGGTGCTGATGAACGTGGCGCCGTAGGACAGGGCCATGATGAACGGGTGCGCGCTGCGCCCGGCCACGAGGTAGTCGGCCGCGGTCTGCGTGCGCTTGTAACCTCGATAGCCCAGATAGCCAACGGCGAACAGGTAAAGAAGAACGACAATTGTGCTGGCAATGGCGCCCATGCCGCAGTTCCTCCCCAATCAGTCAACCTAGTTGGTTTCCGATGCCCGTATCCCTCCCGGCGGTTCCGTCACACCGCTTCTTCGACGTCTTCTTTCTCCTCCTTGGCCCAGTCGATGTCTTCCTTCTTGACTTGCTCCTCTCCCCGATTCCACGTCAAGGCGCCATAGACGACGCACAAGAGCGTGCTCCCAAGGCAGAGAAGGTAGGCGGCCACAACCCAGCCGTCGTCGATCCCCAGCATAGCGCTACTCCTTTCTCGGAGCTACCTGGCAGGCTTAGGCGCCCGCCCGCGAAAAGACGGGGAGTATTCTTGACTGCGCAATGGGACAATGTCAAGGGCTGGTGAGAGCCAGGCAGACCAGCGCTCGCGAAAAGTGATGCGGACGCGCCAACGGACTCATCCCACGCCATGCGGTTCGACGCAACCTCCCGCGCCTTTTGCACATTGAGACAGAGCGTGGCCAGAAATGAATAGACACATCGCGACACAGGTCGGCCAGCGTTCCATAGGCAACGGTCGCGAACGTTGGTGTCATCCGAAAAGGATTTGTCTTATGTCATTGCTGCATTTAGACTTGTGTCAAAATTGATGGCGACAGAATGGAATGTGGGGCTTGCGCGGGACCTTGGGGCGATCCTGACCTTGCTCAGCCCGCGACACGGCGCCCTCTGCCCACGCCCAGATGCCTCTTCGCCCTGCGGAGCGTGACGGTCGTCTACGTGCAAGAGGGGGAACCCGGTGGCCGTCGGCAAGTGCTTCCGCCATTTCACCGAGGCCCTTGCCCAGACAGCCGTGGCGACATAGCGACAGGCGATCCTCCGTTCTCGCCACGGCGCCGGCGCGGCGGAAGGCCAGGATAGGGCGCTTTCCCCAACTGTTGTGAGGGCCCGTGCCCAACAACTCCACATGTAGCGCTCACCCCCCCCGCGCAAGAGCGGGCCGAGCGCGTGCTCACATAGGCTGAGCAGAATCCAAAAAATTCGCTGACCGAGCGCCAAAAAGGACTTGCAAAATGGTCGTGATCATGGTTAAATCTTTCCCGTTGGCGGAGGCATATGGGACATTTCAGCCACGGGATGTGGCATGTCTCAAACGGCCAGAGGTGGAAGGCGGGCTGACCGGTGAAGCCTTCTAGAGCTCGCTGTTCCTCCGCGTCGTGTCGGCAGGCGCCTTTCGTATGTCGTCGGCGAAAGGCCGTGTCGGATCGGAGACGACGAGTTGTTGATGGAGGGAGAGACCGGTGATGAAGTTGAGAACTGTTGGAGCAGCAGCCGGGTTGGTTGCCTTGGCAGCGTTTGCCGCCGCGGCGGCGGACGCGGCGAAAGCCGATGCGGCGGGAGTGCCGGCTGGCTCGGCTGCGTCGAAGAGCGTGGTGGAGCAGATTAAGAACCCAGTGGACTGGTTCAAGTGGGGAGCGGAACTGCGGATCCGCGAAGAAGTTCTCAGCAAAGTCTATGACTTCTCGGACTACACCCGCGATGACGACATGTACAACTGGTTCCGCGGCCGTGCGCGGGTGTGGGCGCAGTTTGGCAATTTCTTCCAGCAGAACGCGAAGAACAATGATGGTTTGAGCTTCTACGGCCGGCTCACGACTGAGCCCAAGTATGTCTGGGAACAAGGCACGATCCATCAGGGAAAAGTGGGCACCGTCAACAAGCAGGCGGTCTATGACAACCTGTACATGCAGTGGACCCGCATCGCCGGCGTGCCAGTGTCCCTGAAGTTCGGCCGCTTCGATGCCTTCTACGGCCGCGGGTTGCTCATCGGCGATGGCACGCCCTTGGACGGGTCGCGCACGATCTACAGCGATGGCGCCATCGGCACGCTGCATCTGGACGACATGAACACCAACGTGGACTTCATCTGGCTCCAGAACGACGGCTCTCTGCGCCGCCTCAGCTCCATTGGCCCCACGAACCCGGCCGACAAGAAGAACGTTTCCGAGTATGACACGCAGATTCTTGGCGTGTACGTCTCGAACAAGTCTTTCAAGGATGTCGAAATCCAGGCCTACTATCTGTTCAAGGACGACGATCCCATCAACGGCTACGGCACGTACAAGGATGACGGAGTGCCCAGCGGTCTGGTCCACACCTTGGGCGCCAACGTCCAGGGCGTCTACGGCGCTTGGGATTACTATGGCGAAGTCGCTGGCCAGTGGGGCATGCGCAGAGGCATGTACTGGTCCTATTCCCCCAGCTACGGCGGCTCGTGGTACGGCGATGGCGAGAAGCATAGCCGCCAGGCCTACTCCATCAACGGCGACCTCGGCTACACGTTCAAGGACGTGGCTTGGACGCCTCGCGTGCACGCCTTCTATAACAACTACTCCGGCGACGACAACAGTTCCGCGACCTATGAAGGTTGGGATCCCGTGCTCGGACGCTGGCCGCAGTTCAGCGAGCTGTGGGCTTACCACATGGGCGCGGAGCAGGGTCTGCCTGGCCTTGTGACCAACATGCAACGCATGGGTCTGGGCGTGGCCGTCAACCCGCCAGCCGTGCAGTCCGTGTACAAAGCCATGCGCCTCAGCTTGGACTACAACTACCTGCTGGCCAACCGCAGCCAGATGGACCCCAGCACCGGCAGCTATGAACGCGGCAACATGCTCATCGGCCTCATGGAAGTCCAGTTCATGGATTGCCTCAAGGGCCACATCCTGCTCGAGTACTTGGTTCCCGGCGCCTTTTATCCCCAGGGATACAAGAACAGCGCGTTCTTCGGCCGCTGGGAAATCACGTACACCTTCTGATCGTTCGCGGCACCCTCGCCTCTCACAGCCGGACGCCCTCTGGGCGTCCGGCTGCGTTATTGAGGGGAGGATTTCAGACAGGGCAGACGAATCGGACAGATCGGAGCGAGAGAGGCGCCGCTATCGCCCGCGTTTGACGCAGGGCCAGCCCGCGCCTACAATGCGGAGATCATGGCGCGCGCGGAGCGAGCGCGCGCCGGTCGCGGGAGGCTTCTGTCATGACTCGAAGCTGGACATTGACGGCTTTGGCCGGGGCGGCTTTGTGCTGGGCCGCGGCGGCGTGCGGCGCCTTGCCGCAGGGCGAGCCCGACGATCTCGACACCCAAAGGTCGTTTCGGAACGCGGCGGAGGGGCGCTTCTTCCGCAAGGAGATCATCACGACCCAAACGCCGCTGCTTGGCTGCCGCAAGGTCTTCGTCAAGCGCGTCCAAGTGGCCCCCCAGGTCGTCAAGGCCATGCAGGACGCAGGACGCGCCGAGGAGGACCTGGCCTGGCTGGTGACGTCGGCCGGGGCGGCCTTGCGATCCGAACTCTCCAAGGCGTTTCTTGTGTTGCAGGACTCCAGCTTTGCGGACGCGCAGACACTGATTGTTGACCTGACGCTGACGCGCCTGGCGCCTGTGGCCGGCCCCAACGACAAGGTTGCCTGGTACGCGGCGCCTTTTGAGCCAGGAGCGGCCGCGGCCATGGAGCTGGCGGTCATCCCTTACGACGGCCGCGGCCCCGTTGTCCGCGTCAAGGACTGGCGGTCCGGCCGGCAGGACTTGCCGGGTCTGGCCGGCCTGGACGGCTCGGCTCGCAGCGACATGGTAACCATCTTCTGCTACTGGGGGCGCAGCCTCCGCGACTTGCTCGTCCAGGAAGCGCGCAACCAGGCGGCCCGCCAAGGCGGCCAGGGGAGGTCGGCGCTGGGCGACGCGATCGGCATGACGCCTGAGACGCCCGATGATGCCGCCCCGGCCCCGCGCCGGTGAGGGCGCGGCCGTGACCCTCGACACCAAAGGCGCCCTGCGTCTGGGCATGGAAGACGTGTGGTACCGCCGCGGCGGCGCCGTCATCCTGCGCGGCGTCAACTGGCAGGCACGCTCCGGCGAGCACTGGGCCGTGCTTGGACCCAATGGCTCGGGCAAGACCACACTTATGATGATCGCCACGGGCTACCTGCCGTGGAGCCGCGGCCGTGTCTTCTTGCTCGACGGCTATCTGGGCGAGATCGTGACGCCTCAGGCGCGCGCCGAGGTGGGGCTTGTCAGCGCCGCGCTGACCGAGTTCATGCTGCGGTTCCGCGAGGGCCGGCTGACCGGGCTCAAAGTGGCGCTGTCCGGGCGCTACGGTTCCTTGGGGGTCTACCAGCGGCCCTCGGCCAAGGACATTGCCCAGGCCAAGGCGGCGCTCAAGCGCTTGGGCGTGGCGCGCCTCCAAGACGCCCTGTTCGAGACCATGTCCGCGGGCGAAAAACAGCTCTGCCTCATCGCCAGGTGCTACATGGCCGAGAGCCGGCTCATCGTGCTCGACGAGCCCTGCTCCGGCCTCGACCTTGCCGCGCGCGAGCGGCTGTTGGAGTCGCTGTCGCGCTCGTGCCGCGAACGGCCCGAAACCCCGCATATTCTCGTGACGCACCACCCCGAAGAGATTGTGCCCGAGATCGAGAACGTGCTTCTGATAAGCAAGGGCCGCGTGGCCGCGCAGGGCCCGCGCTCCCGGGTCCTGACGCGAGAGCGGCTCGAAGCGGCCTACGAAACGCCGCTGCGGGTCGTCCGCGAGGGGGGGCGTGTGTGGATTCTGCCGCGGCGGGACGCTGCTCGATCCCGGCCGCGGGCCATGTTTTGATGCGTTCTCTGTCGGCTGGCCAGAAAGGCAGGATGCGGCAATGGCGGACGTGGCGCAGGAGGACTTGGACAGGATGGTCGCGGCGTGCCACCGGGCCGGCGCGCAAGGGCTGTTGCGCTGCAGCAGCGGCAACATGTCGTGGAGGTCCAGGGACGGACTGATGCTGGTGACCGGGCGGGGGACATGGCTGGGCCGCCTTGAGCGCGAGCAACTGGCCGTCGTGCGTATGAGCGATGGCCAGGTCTTGAACAAGGTGACGCCTTCGGTCGAGGCCGGCTTTCACAGGGGCGTGCTGCTGGCCCGGAGCGAGATGAACGTCGTCTTCCACTTCCAGTCGCGTTTCGCCACGGCCTTTGCCTGCGCGGCCAAGCCGGTCGTGGACTTCAACGTCATCCCCGAAATCCCGTACTACATCGGCGAGATCGGCTGGGTGGACTACCTGGCGCCGGGTTCGCCCGAACTGGCCGACGAGGTGATCCGCGTCATGCGCGGCTGCGACCTGGCGTTCATGCGGAACCACGGACTCGTGACCGTGGGAAAGGACTTCGACGACGCGCTGCAGAAGGCCGCGTTCTTCGAGCTCGCGTGCGAGATTCTGGCCAGCGGCGTCAAGACCGCCCCCCTGACGCCCGACGCCGCGGCCGCGCTGAGGAACAAAGGCCAGTCTGCCCGGAAGATTTGACCCCACAGGCCCCATGATTGCCACAGGCCCCATGGACGATCTCGCGTCGCGACCGTCACGCGCTGGCGATGTAGGCGGGGATGGCCTGGGCCAGGCGGCGCAAGGTGTCGCGCCGCTTGGCGTCGTCGGTCTCCAGGAGCGTCATGCGAAAACCCGTGAGGTCGGAGTGGAAGCCCGACAGCGGCGTAACGCACACCCCGGCCGAAGCCATGAGGTAGTAGACGAACCTCTTGTCGTTGCGCACATCCTTGACAAGGTCCTCGATCATGGCGCGGAGGGCGGGGTTCGGGATGGGCAGGGTCTGGCGGTTGTTGAGCAGACCGTCCTCGAACACGACAGGAAAGTAGAAGGCGCCGGTCGTGGGGTTGATGACGACCCCCTCCACCGCGCGGAACGCGTCGCACGCCTCGCGCGAGCGGCGTTCGAACATGGCGGCGCGGCGCTGCAAGTGGGGGCCGTAGCGCGCGTCTCCCATGACTTTGGGGATGGACATCTGCGGCAGCGTCGTGGAGCACACCTCCATCATCTTGGAGTCAATGATGGCTTTGACGTAGAGATTGAAGTCGGGGTCGCGTCCGGCGTTGTAGAACTCCATCCATCCGCACCGGGCGCCGGGCCACGGATATTCCTTGGAGATGCCGCGGATGGCGATGGCCGGCACGTCGCCGATATAGGAGGAAAGGTGGGTCGGCTTGGCCCCGTTGTAGCAGATGTGCGTGTAGATCTCGTCGCAGATGATGAAGAGGCCGTACTGGCGCGCGATCTCCACGATCTCCGAGATCACGGCCGGAGGATAGGTGTAGCCCGTGGGGTTGTCGGGGTTGACGAACGCGATGCCAACGACCTGCGGGTTGTACTTCACCTTGCAGCGCAACTCATCCAGGTCCGGCTCCCACCCCTTGCGCGGGTCCAAGCGGAAGAAGAGGCAGTCATAGTTGCCGCGCTTGGACTCGTTCGAGGAGTGCGTGGGGTAGCACGGCGTGGGCATGATGATGCGCGCGTCCTTGCGGACGAGGTCGTAAATCTTGTCCACCGCGTCGGCGATGCCGTTGACGAAGAGGATGTCGCTGGGGCTGATCTTCACGCCGCCGTCAAGGCTGCGCTGGTGGCAGATGAACTCGCGCGTGGCCTCCATGCCCTGCGTGGGGCTGTAAGCCCAGGAGACGTCGTCGTTGACCAGGGATTGCACGGCCTCGCGGATCCAGGGCTCGACCTTCTCGCCCATGGCGATGGGATCCCCGATATTCTCCCACGTCATGGGCACACCCATGGACTGGATGCGCCGGCCGATGGGCACGATGTGGCGGATTTCGTACTCGAGTTTGTGGACGCCTTCAATTGCGACGCGCGTGCGCATGGGAACTCCCTCTATCTGCTGGCCGGCCGCGGAAAGCGGCCAAACGCCGCTAA
This sequence comes from uncultured Planctomycetota bacterium, assembly GCA_964470775.1. Taxonomy (GTDB): domain Bacteria; phylum Planctomycetota; class Brocadiia; order CAIUPP01; family CAYYEE01; genus CAYYEE01. The sequence goes on from CAYYEE010000185.1 coordinate 6,944, forward strand.
ACGGCGCATTTTAGCAGACAGGCGGCGCGCCTGCCAACGCGGCAAGGCCGGAGGTGAAAGCGATGGACGGTGAGACGGTGTGGATGGTGGTAGGCGGCGCGCCCTGCACAGGCAAGACCACGTTGGCCCGGCGGCTGGCCGGCGAGCTGCGGGCGCCGCTGATCAGCAAGGACGGAGTCAAGGTCCCGCTGTTCGACGCGTTGGGCGCCAAGGATCGGGAGTGGTCGCGGCGTCTGGACGGGGCCGCGTACGCAGTGCTCTTTGCCACTCTGGAAGAGGAGCTGCGCGCTGGCCGCAGCGCCATCGTGGAGGCCAACTTCAAGCCGGCGCAGCACAGAGCGCGGATCATGGAGATGGCCGCGAGATGGCGCTGCCGCACGGTGGAGCTGTTCTGCCGCACGGAGACGGAGACGCTGCTACGGCGCTTTGACGCGCGCGCCGCCTCGGGCCAGCGCCACCCAGGCCATTGTGACGAAGCGCTGCGCCGGGAACTGCGCGCCATGGTCGAGGACGGCCGCTACGCGCCGCTTGACCTCGGCGGGCCGCTCCTCGAAGTGGACACGACGCGTTTCGACGAGGACGCGTGGCGGCGCACGCTGCAGTGGGCAAAGGCCGCGTGGGCTCGGCCGTAGCGTGGGACACATGGGGTTGCCGGCCCTTGGGCAAGACGGCTACAATTGTGGTTGCCGTGTTCCAGGAACGGTCTGGCAAAGGGAATCGGGTCGTGGCAAGGGCTGGGCGCATCGGCGGCTGGGCGGCGGCCACGGTGGTTGTGGCTGCGGCGGCGTGGGCGGCGGCGTGGCTGGGGCAGAGGCCGGCTCGGCTGCGCGTCGACTCGTCTCCGCCCGGCGGCGAGGTGTATGTGGATGGCCGCTACGTGGGATTGGCGCCCGTTGACGTGGAGAGCTTGGCGTGGGGGCCGCACCAGGTCAGCGTGGAACGGCCGGGTTGCGCCCCTTGGCGCAGGGCGTTGGACCTGAGGGCTGAATCCGGTGGATTCTTGGGCCGGTGGCGCGCCGCGTTGGCTGGGCGCGCGATGGCGCTCAAGGCTGACTTGGCGCCCTTGGCCGAGTGCTCGCTGGTGGTGGCCAGCCACCCGCCCGGCGCCGAGGTGTTCATTGACGGCGAGCCGGCCGGGCTGGCGCCGCTGAGGCGCGACGGGCTGACGCCG
>CAYYEE010000186.1:0-8112 GCA_964470775.1 uncultured Planctomycetota bacterium
CGGCGTGGCGCTGCAAGCCTTTGCCGGCCACCCGCAATACGTCTTCTATGGCTCCATCGCGGCCAGCGTGTACTTCCTTGTCCGTATGACCATGGAGCGCCCGCGCTTCGCCTCGCCGCGCGACGTGTCGCGGCGCATCATGGGCTTCGCGGCCATCTTCTTCCTGGGCTTGGCCATGTCCGCGGCGCAAATGCTCCCCTCCGCGGAGTTGCTGGCGCTCTCGTCGCGCTACGGCAAGCTTTCCATCGAGTGGGTAAGCCAATACTCCCTGGCGCCGGAGAACCTGCTGACGCTGCTGGCGCCCTGGCTCTTCGGCGGCGGCGCCACGCCCTACTGGGGACGCTGGAACGCGTGGGAGATGGGCGCGTACATGGGCGCGGCCAGTTTTGCTCTGGCGCTGTTCGGCGTGGTCTCCGGCCGGTCGCGCCTGCGCTGGCTTGCGCTGGGCATCGCCACCATGCTGATTGTCTTCGCCCTGGGCGGCAATACGCCCCTCATGCCCCTGCTGTTCCGCCTGCCCGGCTTTGGCCTGTTCCGCGGGCTGGCCAGGTTCATGGCGCCGGCCTCGCTGTTCGTGGCCTTGCTGGCCGGCCTGGGCGTGGAGGCGTTCCTCGACCGCCGCGCGGCGCCGGGCCGGAGCGGGCTGATCGTCGTGGCGATCCTCGCCGCCGTCCTCTGGCTGCTGGTCCTGCCCGGTTTGCTGTGGCCCGGCCAGACGCCCGACGCGTGGCGGCGCTTCGTGGCCGCCAACCTGAGCCTGGGCGAGCGCCCCGCCACCTATCACGACGCCGCCTCGCTGCCGCGCGACTTCGCCGGCCTCTCCTGGTCCGCCGCGTGGCGCGGCGCCGCCATGTCCGCCACACTGCTCACGGCCATCGCCGCCGCCGGCTTCTGGCTGCGCGCGCACCCGGGCAAACGGCCGTGGGTCGCGGCCGCGTTGCTTGCTCTCGTGGCCGCCGACTTCCTCCTCTATTGCTCCCCCTGGCTCGTGACGTTCGACGGCGGCCACTTAACCTGCTCTCCCCAAGTCTCCCGCTTTCTCCAGTCCCAGGACCAACCATTCCGCGTCACGCTGGGCGACCTCTTCAACGCCGGCCCCCTGGACACGATGCCCCTGGGCGTGGCCTGCCTCGAAGGCATCGAACCCAACATCCCCACCCGCTTCCGCGACGTGTTCTGGAAGGCGCTCGAAGAGCCGGTGGAGACACAAAAGACATCCCTGCACGTCTCCCGCGCCAGCCGCAACCTCAACCTGTTGCGCCTGCTCAACTGGCGCTTCGCGCTCGACAACGCGGCCCGGCCGCCCATCGACATACCCGGCGCCCGCACGGTGTTGCTGGACCGCGACGCCGGACAGCGCGTGGTGGAGCTGCCGGGCTGGCTGCCGCGCGCGCGGCTGGTCCACCGGGCCATTGTGACGCGCGACGCGCCCAAGGCGTTGCAGCTTCTGCTGGTCACGCGGCCCGAGCGCGAAACCGTGCTCGAGGACGATCCGCCCTTCGCCCTGACTCAACCGGCCCAACCCGGCCTGCCTCCGCGTTTCACGGTCTACGAGCCCGAGCGCGTGGTGGTCGAGGTGGACGCGCCCGCGGCCGGCGCGCTGGTCCTGGGCGACCTGTACTATCCCGGCTGGCAGGCGTTTATCAACGGCCAGCCCGCGCCCATCGTGCGCGCCGACTATCTCCTGCGCGCGGTCTTTGTCCAAGCGGGCAAGAGCCGCGTCGAGTTTCGCTACCGGCCGGCCTCGTTCCGCGTGGGCGCGTTTGTCAGCGTGGCGGGCTGGCTGGCCGCCGCGGCGCTGTGGCTGTGGGGACCGCGCATCGCGCAATGGAGGTTGCGCCGGCCATGAGCCAGTCCGAATCCGCCCTCTCCCTCCGCCGCGACGCGCTGGCGCTGCTGACGCTGGCCCTGGTTCTGACCATCTTGCTGGCGCCCATGCTGGCCGCGCCCAGCGGCATGGCGCCGGGTCTGCCCGGCGAAGACGGCGCCACGCAGTGGCTGCACTGGCGCGTATTCGGCGCACGCTGGCTGCGCCAGGGCATCATTCCTTTGTGGAACCCCCACATCCTCTGCGGCGTGCCCTTTGTCGGCGGGTGGCAGAGCGCGCTCTTCTATCCGCCGAACCTGCTCTTTCTGGCCATGCCGCCGGGCGTGGCCGCACGGTGGAGCGTGTGGCTGCACTGGCAGCTGGCCGCCCTGTTCGCCTATGGCCTGGCCAGAACGCTGGGCGCGGCGCGGCCCGGCGCGTGGATCGCGGGGCTCATGTTCACCCTTGGCGCGCCCAACGCTCTGCGCGTCTACGCCGGCCACTGGGGCGCCACGTGCGCCATCCCCTGGCTTCCCCTCATCCTGCTCGCCTTCGAGCGCATCCTCATCGGCCCGAACCGCGTGGGCTGGACTCTGGCCGGCGCGCTGGCCGTGGCCATGCAGTTCCTCGCCGGCGCGCCGCAGTACGCCGCCTTCTCCGCCGTGGCCGCGGGCCTCTGCGCCGCCGCGCGCCTGCTGACGGCGCCGCGCCAGAGCCTGCGGCCCGCGTTCTTCGCCTGCGCGGCTCTGGTGGCCATGTATGCCCTGGGCTGCGGTCTTGCCGCCGTGCAGATCGTGCCCGGCCTGGCCGCCGCGTCGCGCGGGGCGCGCGCGGCGCGCGTCTGCCTCGCCTGGAACAACCTTTTCTCGTGGCCGCCCGAGGGGATGCTGTCCCTGGTGATTCCGCGTTTCTTCGGCGGCGCGGACTCGGTGTACTGGGGCCGCTACAACCTGTGGGAGATGTGCGCCTACGCCGGCGCGGCCGCGGTCGTCCTGGCCCTTGCCGGTTTGCGCTCGGGCCGCCAGGCGCTCAGTCTTGGCCTTGCCTCGCTGGCGCTGGCGGCGCTGGCGATGGGCGAGCACACCGGGCTTTTCGAGGCGCTGGCGGGCTTCGGCGGGCCATTCGCCTCCTTGCGAGGTCCAGCCAAGTTTCTCATGCCGTTGACGCTGTGCCTGGCCATGCTCACCGGGCTGGGCGTGACGCGCTGCCTGGCGGCCGTGGGCTCGCCCGCGCGCTCGCGCGCCGCCGCCCGCGCCGCGTGGCTCGCTGGCGGCCTGGCCGCGGCGCTTCTGGCCCTGACCGCCGTGTGCCATTCTTCTCTCTGGATTCCGCTGCAAGAGACGCTGAGCAAGGCCATGCAGCGCCAACGGCTGCAAGGGCGCTTGAGCGTCGAGCCTGGCGTGGATCAAAAGGCCGCCCAGATCGAGATTTCCCGCTCGGCCCTGTGGCTGGGTCTGACGGCCGCGGCCCTGGTCTTGGCCGCGCGGGGCAAGACGCGGCTGGCGAGCGCGGCGTTGCCCGTCATCGTGGCGCTGGACATGGCCGTCTTCGCCTGGCCGCACGTGGCGCCCGGCCGCGCCATGTTTGACACGGCCCAGGCCAGCGTGCCTCGCGAGATCGCCGCGTGGCTCAGCGCGCAGCCAGGCGCCAGCCGCGTCCAGTTCGCCTCCCGCTACGTGAACGCCGCCATGTCCGCCGGCGTGGATACGCCTGAAGGCGTCGAGCCCGCGCCGCCGCGCCTCTATCACGAGTTCTTCCGCAACGCCATCGGCGCCTCGCCCGACATCCCGCCCAGCATCTACCAGTTCACGTCATGCGCGCCGGCCATCGAGCGGTGGACCGCGTGCCGCTACGCCTGTTTGCCGGTTCCCCGGGCCATGGCGGGCCGCCCCATCCCGTGGCCCGTTCTCTTTCGCGCCAGCCAAATGGAAGTCCTGGACCGGCCCGGCGGCCCCTTCCCGCGGTGCTACGTCGCGGCCTCAGCCGCGCCGGGCAAAGACGGCAGCCTGGAGCCTTCGGCGCCGGCCGGCCCCGAACCCGTCTACACTCCCGACGGCCCCAACGCGGTCCGCATCCTGGCGCCCGACGCTCCGTCCGGCGGCGGACTTGTCGTGCTCAACGCTTGGGACCCAGGATGGCGCGCCAGCGTGGACGGCCGGCCCGCCGATCTCCTGCGGGCCCATCACGCCTTCATGTTCATCCCCCTGTCCCCGGGGCGGCACACGGTGGAGCTGGCCTACCACCCGCCGGAGTTCAAGATAGGCGCGCTGGCGTCGGCGTGCGCCCTGGCCGTGGCGCTGCTGGCGGCCCTTGCCTCGCGCGCGCGCCGCCGGACCGCTGGTTGACAGCCCGCTGACGCGGCATCTATACTATGGAAAAAGCATTCGGTTTGCGCCTGCCTCCGCGCGGCCGCGCGGGGCCGAGTTCGCCGCCCAGGAACGGATGCGACGCGATGGAGAACAAACCCACGGACGACGCGCCCTGCGAAGCATCCCAGGTGAAGCGTGAAGCCGAAGCCCTTCGCAGGGAGCTTGCCCGCCGCGACGAGACGATCTCCAAGCTGCGCGCCATCCTCGACGCTATCTGCCAGCAGTTGCCCAGCGGGTCCGACGGCCCCGTCCAGGTCAAGAAACTCATCGAAGAGGTCCTTCAGAAGGCGTCTGTCAAGGAAGCCTCGGGCCAGGGCCTGCCGCCCGAGACCCGCCGCCGCCTGCTGCCCGGCGCCAAACCCGACATCGCCCCCGGCGTGCGCATGGCCATGCGCCACGTCTCGGCCGGCAAGGCCGGCGGGGATCTCTACGACATCTTCGACATGGGCAACCGCTGTCTGGGCGTGTTCGTGGGCGACGTCTCGGGCGACAGCGCCGCCGACGCCCTGGTCATGGCCGTCGCCAAGCTCTCCCTCCGCCACTGCTCCGGCAACGAGTACTCGCCCAAGTCCATCCTGGAAAAGGTCAACCGCGAGTTGTGCCGGGGCAGCCTTGGATCGCAGTTCATGTCCGCCTTCTTCGGCGTCTTCGACCTCGACACCCGCATCCTCAAGTACGTCAACGCCTCCCACACCGCGCCGGTCGTCTACAGCCCCACGCGCTTCATCGTGCTCGACACCGAAGCCAAGTATTGCGGCATGTTCGAGGAGACGGCCTACGAGGAGAAGGAAGCCGCTCTCGGCGCCGGCGACCACCTCCTCCTCTTCAGCGACGGCCTCACCGACGCCTTCAACGCCCAAGGCGAGCCCTACACGGTCAAGCGTCTTCACGAGGTCGTCCGCGCCAACGCCGCCGCCGACGCCAACGCCCTGCTCGACATGATCATGCGCGATATCCAGGGCCACATGGGCGCCGCGCCCTTCGAGGACGATCTCACCCTCATCGGCCTCGACATCATAGCCTCCGAGGCCAAAGAGAACTGCGTCACCATCCCCACTGAGCCGCGCCTGCTCCCCCGCATCGAGGACGCCATCCAGGCCAAGCTCAACGAGTTCAACTACGGCGAGCGCTGCATCTTCGCCGTGCGCCTCGCCGTCGAGGAAGCCGTCATCAACGCCATGAAGCACGGCAACCGCATGGACCGCGCCAAGACGGTCACGGTCAAGTGGTCCGTGGACGACCAGCAGGCGGTCATCTCCGTCGAGGACGAAGGGGACGGGTTCGACCCCGGCGCCGTCCCCGACCCGACCCAGGAAGAGAACCTCGAAGTGCCTCACGGCCGCGGCATCGTCCTCATGAAGGCCTACATGGACGATGTGTCGTACAACGAGCGCGGCACGCGCGTGACCATGGTCAAACGCGTCCCCTGGCACAAGTGAAAGCCCCACGCATGGACGAGCCGCTGCCCGCCGGTGTGCGGATGGAGATCGAGAAGCGCGAGGACCGGGTGATCATCCGGCCCCACGGCAAGCTCACCGAAGTCGAGTCCCACGAACTCGGCGGAGAAATGGCCGCGCGCATCGAGAGCGGCGCCAAGCTCCTGGTTCTCGATCTCAGCGACGTGCCCTTCCTCTCCAGCTCCTGTCTGGGCGCTTTCATGCGCGCCCACAAGCTCGGCCGCGACAAAGGCGCCGGCCTGCGCCTCGCCGCGCTCCAGCCCCTCGTCCGCGAAATCCTGGTCACCACCAAGCTCACCAAGCTCTTCCCCCTCTACGAGACGGTGCAAGAGGCCCTGAGCGCTCCGTGACCCCCGCCGCCAGCGCCTCCGCCGTTGCCCCCTCGCCCGCCCATCCCTTATACTCTCCCTCCGGTCCCCCGCTTGCGCCGTCTAGCCCGGAGCGCCCATGACGCCGTCCCGCGACCCATCCGAAACCCCGGTCATGCAGCAGTACCGGCGTTACAAGAGCCAGTACGCCGATACCCTCCTCTTCTTCCGCATGGGCGACTTCTACGAGCTGTTCTACGACGACGCCATCGAGGCCGCGCGCCTGCTCAGCCTCACCCTGACCTCGCGCCAGAAAGGCGAAAACGCCATCCCCATGGCCGGCGTGCCTCATCACGCCGCCGAAGGCTACATCCGCCGCCTCATCGAAGCCGGCCGCCGCGTGGCCATCTGCGAACAGATGCAGGACCCCCGCGAGGCCAAAGGCCTCGTGGAGCGCGACGTCGTGCGCGTCATCTCCCCGGGCGCCCTCACCGAAGACAGCCTTCTTGAGGCCAAGGCCCCGAACTACCTTGCCGCGCTCTGCCCCGCGGGCGACCAGACCGGCATCGCCTGGGTGGACTTCAGCACCGGCCTCTTCCAGGTCGAAGACCTGCCCACGCCCAAGCTCCTGGACGAGCTGGCGCGCATCGCCCCGGCCGAATGCCTCATGCCCCAGTCCGCCGCCAACGATGACAACCCCGTGGCCCGCATCGTCCGCCACGACATCACCACGCTGCTCACCCCCCGGCCCGACTGGACCTTCAACCGCGAAGGCGCGCTCCGCTCGCTGCAAGAGCACTTCGGCGTCCAGACCCTGGAAGGGTTCGGCTGCGCCGGCCTGGGCCCCAGCCTCAGCGCCGCGGGCGCCGCGCTGGCCTATCTGCAAGAGACGCAAAAGGTCCCGCTGGGCCATTTGCGCCGGCTGACGCCCGTGCAAGACTCCGGCCGCCTGCTCATGGACCGGCCCACGCGCCTGAGCCTGGAGCTGACGCGCACGCTGCGCGACGGCAAACGCCAGGGCACGCTGCTGCACGTCCTGGACCGCACGCTGACGCCCATGGGCGGACGCCTGCTGGCCGAGTGGATCCACGCGCCGCTGTGCTCGCCCGAGCCCATTCGCGCGCGCCTGGCCGCGGTTCAGGACCTGGCCCAGGACCCGGCCCTGCGCCGCCGCGTCAGCGACGCCTTGCGCAGCGTCTATGACATCGAGCGCCTCAGCGCCCGCATCAGCGTGGGCCGCGCCAGCCCCCGCGACCTGCTGGCCCTCAAGAACTCCCTGGCCCAGCTTCCCGCCATCAAAGACGCCCTGGCCTCGGCTCAGGCGCCGCTGCTGCTCGACATTTGCGCCCGCATCGACCCGGTCCAGGAGGCGCGCGACGCCATTGCCGCGGCCCTGTCCAGCGACCCGCCCCTGCTGCCGCGCGACGGAGGCGTGTTCCGCGACGGCTACAACCAGGAGCTCGACGAACTGCGCGCCATCCAGCGCGACGGCAAGGGCTGGATCGCCCGATTCCAGGCCCAGGAGGCGGAGCGCGCCGGCATCCCTTCGCTCAAGGTGGGCTTCAACAAGGTCTTCGGCTACTACATCGAGATCTCCAACGCCCACGCCAGCCGCGTGCCGGCCGACTACCTCCGCAAGCAGACCCTCACCAACGCCGAGCGCTACATCACGCCGCAGCTCAAGGAGTACGAGACCAAGGTCCTGACCGCGGGCGAACGCGCGTGCCAGATCGAGCTGGACCTGTTCCTCCAGCTCCGCGCCGCCATCGCGGCCCACACCCCCCGCTTCCAGGCCACGGCCGCGGCCATCGCCGAGCTGGACGCGCTGACCAGCCTGGCCGCCGTGGCCGTGGAGCACGGCTATTGCCGGCCCGAGATTCGCGACGAGCCCTGCCTGGATATCCGCGACGGACGCCACCCCGTCATCGAGCGCATCCTGGGCCGGGACTTCGTGCCCAACGACATCGTGATGAACGAAGGCGCGCGCATGCTCATCATCACCGGCCCCAACATGGCCGGCAAGTCCACCTACATCCGCCAGGCCGCGCTGCTCGTGCTCATGGCGCAGATGGGCTCGTTCGTCCCGGCCAAGAGCGCGGTCATCGGCGTGGCCGACCGCATCTTCACGCGCGTGGGCGCGGCCGACGAAATCGCGCGCGGCCAAAGCACGT
>CAYYEE010000187.1:0-8104 GCA_964470775.1 uncultured Planctomycetota bacterium
TAGCGCCCCCAAACCAACCCAGCCCTGAAAGGGCGAAATATGGGGCAATCCCACACATAACGCCCCGTTGAGGCGGGGGTGGGACCCCGTTTGTTGGGGCGTTGCCCCGGGCTATCACCGGGCGCCCCGTTGGGGCGCGCGGGGCCGGGCGGGGGTGGGGGGCGTTTGCGCGGGGGGTGTTGTGCGGGATTGGTTTGTGTTTCGCCCTTTCAGGGCTGGATTGGTTTGGGGGGGGTGTTGTTCCCAGGGCGTTGCCCTGGGCTATCTCCTTTGGCCGCGTTGCGGCCAACGCCGGACCCGTTGGTACACCCCACCGTCTTGCCGCGTTGCGGCAAACGCGACTCCATTGGCGCATCCCGCCGTCTTGCCGTGTTGCGGCCAACGCCGGGCCCGTTAATGCACCTATCCCGTCTTACCGCGTTCGGACACGGGCCGCCGCGCCAAGGGCCGCATAATGATCGCCCATACCCCCCGCGCCCCAACGGGGCGCCCTGCGATAGCCCGGGGCAACGCCCCGGGAATAGCGCCCCCAAACCAATCCAGCCCTGAAAGGGCGTAATTTCATACCGCAATCCCTTGCTCAAATTCACCGCCCCGGCAAACGCCCGGCTTCGCCCCGCCCGCCGCATCCCCATCAGAACGGCCGTCCGCATCATAATTCCCCGCCAGGGCCACCCTCACCTTTCGGCCGGCAACCGGTTTGGCGTTGCCGAAAAAACCTTTCGGCGTATGATCGGCGCAAACAAAGTTGGCTCATAGAATGTCATGGCCCTGCATCCTCAGTTTCCGAACTCGCCTTACGCGCCGCTGATACCAAAGCACCGCTGGTTTCCGGCCAATGAAGACCTGCGCAGCACCGCCTACGAAAAACTCCTCCCCCCGCTCGTCGCCAGGATCCGCGAGGAGGTATTCGGCTGGCGCGACAAGGGCTACCCCGGCGCCTCCCCCACCTCGGCCGCCCTCCTCCGCCACTGGTTCGACACCGAGCACCTCCACGAAAACGCCGACGGCTCACTTGCCACGTTCCGCTACTACTTCGCTCAGCGTGAAGCCGTCGAGACGGTCATCTGGCTCTATGAAGTCCGCCAGGCCCGCGACAAATACGACCTGATCCGCTTCGATGCCTCCGGCGCCGTATCCAGCGGCATGTTTCCCGAAGACTGGCCCCGCTACGTCCTCAAAATGGCCACCGGCGCTGGAAAAACCAAAGTCCTCTCTCTCCTCATCGCCTGGAGCTTCTTCCACAAGCTCTACGAAGCCGACTCGACCCTTTCCCGCAATTTCCTGGTCATCGCGCCTAATATTATCGTGCTCGACCGCCTCCGCGCCGACTTTGACGGCTTCAAAATCTTCTTCAACGACCCCGTCCTCCCACCCAACGGCCGCGAGGGACGCAACTGGCGCGATGACTTCCAGCTCACTCTCCACATCCAGGATGAAGTCCGCAGCATCCGCCCCACCGGCAACCTCTTCCTCACCAACATCCACCGCGTTTTTCTGAGCGAGGCCCCCGCCCCCTCGCTCGAAGATGACGACCTGCGCGACTACTTCCTCGCGCCGTTCGGCCCCAAACCATCCGGCAACACCACCGCCAGCAAAGCCGACCTGGGCGAGATCATCCGCGAGATAGACGAACTCGCCGTCTTCAATGACGAGGCCCACCACATCCACGACCCGCGCATGGCTTGGTTCAAATCCATTCAGGACATCCACCACAAGATGCTCCAGAAAGACCGGCGCCTGGCCCTGCAAGTGGACGTGACCGCCACGCCCCGCCATGACAACGCCGCGATTTTCGTCCAAACCGTCGCCGATTACCCGCTCGTGGAAGCCATCCACCAGAACGTCGTCAAACACCCCGTCCTCCCGGATGCCGCCAGCCGCGCCAAACTCGCCGAAAAGAAAAGCGCCATCTTCACCGAAAAATACGACGACTACCTCCGGCTCGGCATCGAGGAATGGCGCAAAAGCTACGCCGAACACAAAGCCCTCGGCAAAAAAGCCGTCCTCTTCGTCATGGTGGATGACACCCGCAACTGCGATGAAGTCGGCGATTACCTGCCCAAAATCTGTCCCGAACTCCAGGACGCCGTCCTGGTCATTCACACCAAGAACAACGGCGAAATCTCCGAGGCCGCCTCCGGCAAGAGCAAGGAAGAGCTTGAAAACCTGCGCAAAGCCTCCAATAACATTGATTCAGCCGCCTCGCCCTACAAGGCCATCGTCTCGGTGCTCATGCTCAAAGAAGGCTGGGACGTGCGCAACGTCACCACCATCGTCGGCCTGCGCGCCTACGTCGCTCAGTCCAACATCCTCCCGGAACAGACCCTCGGCCGCGGCCTCCGCCGCATGTACTTCGGCGACGATGGGGCGCGCGAAACTGTCTCCGTCATGGGCACCCCCGCCTTCATGGATTTCGTCGAATCCATCCAAAGCGAGGGGGTCACTTTCGAGCGCGTCCCCATGGGCCGCGGCATCGCCCGCCGCGAGTCCCTGATTGTGGAGGTGGATGCCGAAAACAAGGACAAGAACCTCGACGCCCTCGACATCTCCTTGCCCAGGCTCACCCGCCGCTACCATCGCGAGTTCAAAAACCTCGACGCGCTCGACCCCGCCCAATTCGGCAATCCGCGCCTGCCGCTGAAACCCTTCACCCCCGAGGAAACCCGGGAAATAGTCTTTAAGACCATGCTCGATGCCGAGATGCATCACACCATCACCCTCGATGGCATCGGCCCCGCCGACTACCACTCCGTTGTCGCCTTCTTCGCCCACCAGTTGCTCAAAGACCTTCACCTGGTCGGTGGCTACGATGTCCTCTACGGCAAGGTCAAAACCTTCATGCGCGAGCACCTGTTCAGCCCCTCACCCGCCAACCTCGAAGACCCCGTCGTGCTCCGCAACCTCTCCGAACCGGACGCCGGCAAAATCCTCTACGACGCCTTCAAATCGGCCATCAACGCCCTCACCATCCAGGAGCGCGGCGACACCCGCATCGAAGGCCGCATCCGGCTCAAGGAGATGCGCCCCTTCCGCACCGACTACCGCGCCCACCTGGACGCCACTAAAAGCATTTTCAACCGCGTCGTCGGCGAACCCCATTCCGGCGGCTTCGAACTCCGCTTCGCCGACTTCCTTGAAAAAGCGCCGGACGTCCAGGCATTCGCCAAAAACTACCTCGCCGTCGGCTTCAAACTCGATTACGTCAAAACCAATGGCGATTTGGCCAACTACATCCCCGATTTCATCGCCCGCACCACCGACGGCGTCATCTGGCTCATCGAAACCAAAGGTCGCGCCGAACTCGACCTGCCCCAAAAAATGGCCCGCCTCAAACAATGGTGCGCCGACGCCACCACCGCCGAAAAAGCCGCCGGCGGCTCGCCGGAGCAGCGATACGACTTCCTGTTCATTGATCAAACCCCCTTCGTGCGGTGGTTTGAGGGCCAAGGCGTCAAGACCTTCGCTTCCCTCGCGGCCAGCTTCACAGAATACCGCTCTTAAGCGGACAAATTACCAGACAAATTATAGTGCAATATCGTGTAAGTATCTATAAACAGGTTATTACCGTTATTAAAATAGCGGACATTCATGCGGACATTTGAGAAAACGCACCCCTGGATTCGGTTCCAGGTGAATCTTCAGGAAGTTGGCCCTCCGTTCTGGATCTCTCTGGGTGAGGCCAACTCGAAGTGCGAACATCTCTCACAGGTCCCGATGCGGCCGGATACGGCGAACCAGCTCCACCAGCTTTACCTGGCCAAGGGCGCCGCCGCCACCACCGCAATCGAGGGCAATACTCTTTCCGAGGCGGAAGTGCTCCGCGCAGTCGAGGGCAAACTCCAAGTGCCACCCTCCAAAGAGTATCAAAAGCAGGAAGTCGAGAACATCATTGCGGCCTGCAACGCCATAAGCTCGCAACTCGCCGAGGAAAAACTTCCCGCCGTCACCCCCGGCCTCATTGCCGGCTACAATCAGCGCGTCCTGGCGCGGCTGCCGCTGGCGGAGGGCGTCGTTCCTGGCCGCTACCGCACCTTTTCCGTGCAGGTCGGCGACGTCTATCGGGGCGCTCCCGCCGAAGATTGCCCCTTCCTCATAGACCGCCTCTGCCAGTGGCTCAACAGCGACGACTTCGCCGCCCGGCCCGGCCTGGAGCTGGTCTATGCCATCATCAAAGCCGTCCTTGCGCACCTGTACCTGGCCTGGATTCACCCCTTCGGCGATGGCAATGGCCGCACCGCCCGGCTCCTGGAATTTCATATCCTGCTGTCCGCCGGGATGCCCTCTCCCGCCGCCCATCTGCTCAGCAATCATTACAATGAAACCAAATCCGAGTACTATCGCCAACTGGATCACGCCAGCAAATCCGGCGGCGATGTCCTTCCCTTCCTGCGCTACGCCGTCCGGGGCCTGGGGGATGGCCTGCGCAAACAGCTCCAATTCGTCTGGCAGCAACAGTGGGACCTCACCTGGCGCAATTACGTCCACGAACTCTTCCAGAACAAATCCAGCCCCAGTGATCTCCGCCAGCGTCACCTCGCGCTTGATCTGGGCGCCCGCAACGAATGGGTCTCCATCGCCTCCCTCCCGCAGCTCACCCCGCGCCTGGCCCGCGCCTACGCCCGGAAAACCACAAAAACCATCCAGCGCGACCTGAACGCCCTCTCCCGCCTGGGCATCATCACTCGCGAGACCCGCCGCGTTCGCGCCCGGCGCGAACTGATCTTTGCCTTCCTGCCCCTGCGCCAAGCCAACATCGCTTAACGCCATGCCCCGCGACACCGCCTACGAACTCACCGACGCCGAAAAGCGCGACCTCATCAAACTCATCAATACGGGCAAGCCGCTCCCGGAGAAATACCGCTTCATCCTCTTCGAGGACAAACGCGAGGTCGAACTGGTCTGGAACGGCAAAACCCGCGAGGTCTGCACCACCATCCTCCCCTTCCAAACCCTCGAACATATTGACGAACCCCGAAAGGAAAAGAGCGCCGACGACGAGCTGGCCCTCGATACCGCCGGCCGCCAGCTCAAAGGCTGGACCAACAAACTCATCTGGGGCGATAACAAACTCATCCTCTCCTCCCTCAAATCCGGCGCCCTCCGCCGCCAAATCGAAGAAGCCGGCGGCCTCAAGCTCATCTACATTGACCCCCCATTCGATGTCGGCGCCGACTTCAGCATGGACATCGAAATCGGCGGCGAAACCTTCCACAAAGAACCCAATCTCCTTGAGCAAATCGCCTACCGCGATACCTGGGGTCGCGGCGCGGACTCCTTCCTCGCCATGATCTATGAGCGGCTCATTCTCATGCGCGATTTGATGCACGGAGAGGGTAGCATCTACGTCCACTGCGACTGGCGGGTTCAGGCACTCATCCGCCTAGCAATGGACGAGGTCTTCGGTCGCGACTCCTTCAAGAACGAAATTGTCTGGCACTACCGGCGCTGGCCCGCGAAATCACCAATGTTCCAGCGAAGCCACGACACAATCTTCTGGTATGGCCGGAGCGAGAAAACGATTTGGAATCAGCAATTTCAAGAACTATCCGAAGCAACGCTGAAGCGTTTCGGCGGGAAGAAAGTGCGCGGTGAAACAACAAAGCTCGTCCTTAATGAAGAATCCGCAGGCGCTCCGATGCGTGACGTTTGGGAGGTAAATCACGTCCTTGGCGCGAATCCCGAAAATGTAGGCTACCCAACACAAAAGCCTGAAGCCCTTATTGAGCGCATGGTCCGTGCGAACACAAACGAAGGCGACTTGGTGGCGGACTTTTTCGGCGGAAGTGGCACGACCGCAGCAGTCGCGGAAAAGCTCGGACGCAAGTGGATTTCCACCGACCTCGGCAAGTTCGGCATCCACACCACACGGAAGCGCCTTATCCAGGTCCAGCGTGAACTGAAGGCGGCCGGCAAGCCATTCCGCGCGTTCGAGGTGCTCAACCTCGGCCGCTATGAGCGTCAGGCATACCTGAACGTCTCCGGCCGGCTCACCGGCAGAAGGAAAGAGCAGGCCCTCGCCCGCAAGGAGCAGCAATTCCGCGACCTCATCCTCAAAGCCTACCGCGCCGAACCGCTGCCCGAGGCCGGCTTCTTCCACGGCAGGAGCGGCGGGCGCCTCGTCGTCGTCGGCCCCATCAACCTGCCCGTGGGCCGCCTCTTCGTCGAAGAAGTCATCACCGAATGCCGCAAGCGCGGCGCCTCGCGCGTGGACGTGCTCGCGTTCGAGTTTGAAATGGGCCTTTTCCCCGCCGTGCTGGACGAAGCCAGGCACAAAGGCATTGACCTCGCCCCCAAGACCATCCCACCCGAAGTGTTCGACAAACGCGCCGTTGATAAAGGCCAGGTCCGCTTCCACGACGTGGCCTACATCGAAGCCACCCCGCGCTTCGACCCGAAAAACAAGCTGCGCGTGGCGGTGGAATTGACCGATTTCTCCGTCTATTACTCGCAGGGCCTGACCAAGGCCATCGCCGCCGACCTCAAGGCGGGCAAGAGCAAAGTCGTGTGCGAAGCGGGCAAGCTCATCAAGGTGAGCAAGGACAAGCACGGCGTCACCACCCGCGACGTGCTTACGAAGCAATGGACCGACTGGGTGGACTACTGGGCCGTGGACTTCGATTACGAAAGCCGCAAGGAAATCGTGAAGGTGCCCAGGCGCATGGGGGTCGAGGGCGAGCTCCCCGGCATGATTCAGGCCGGCTCCGGTGAGTTTGTGGACTTCGAGGAACGCTGGACCGGCGCCTACATCTTCGAAAACGAGTGGCAGAGCTTCCGCACCCGCCGGGATCGCGGCCTCGAACTCACCACCGCCTGCCACACCTACCCGAAAGCCGGCCGCTACACCCTCGCCGTCAAAGTCATAGACATCTTCGGCAATGACACCATGACGCTTCTCCCGATCACCGTCGGCTGACCCGTTTCCGCCTTCGTCGCCAGTTCCCGGTAATGCCGGAAAACCATCTGCGGGCGGTTCCCCGCCTCCCGCGCCCCTCTCACGCCGGTAGCAGCTTCCGCAGAATCGGCGGAAACGCCACGTGCGTCTTCGCCCGCTTGATTATTTCCTTCACAATCTTCAGATCCATCGGATCATGCAGCCGCGCCTGGCCCGCCGCGACCTGCCGCTTTAACTCGTCTTCGCTCGTCTTGAACGCATCGCCAAAATTCACGTCGCTGTCCTTGTAAATATACCGATGCTGCCCCGGCTTGAGCGTGTAGGAAAATTTTCCGTGCGACGAATTCGTCAGGTTCACTACAACGCACTCCCCATCGTGCGCCGCAGGGTCAGAAATCACGATCCACAGATGGTCAATCCCTCCGGCCGGGCACCAGACAAACGTATCCCCCAGTTTCACCCGGCTCAGCTCCTTTGCAGAGCCGCTTTTGCCGTCTGAACGGACTCGATTTCCCGCGCCACCCGCTCCACTTCATCTGCGTCCTCGATCACTTGAGCCAGCACTTCCTTCGGGGTTAGTGGAATTGCGCCCCTCCCTTTCTTCGCGGGATTCTTCCATTCCGGCCACAAAGTATGCAGCTCATCCGCAATCTGTCCGTGCTTCGCAATCAACGCCCCGATGCGCTTCGCGCCCTTGTCCAACGCCCCCCGCTCCCGCTCCGACAGGTAATCGTAGTCCGGCTCAGCAATGAGTTGGACGTAGTTCCCGTCGCGTGCGGAGAAATGCTGCGACCACTTCACTTTGTCCGAATTGGTCCCCATCACCTCACCTTTGATGAGGTTGTACGTGCGGCTCAGGACTACCCCCTTCGGCAGCGAGTAAAAATTGTCGCCCGTAATCGGCCGGTGCCACGAAGCCAGTGCCTCCCGCTCCCCCGCGTACATGGTTTTGAGCAGTTCGAAAATGGAAATCCGCCACCCCTTCTTCTTCCGAGTCACGTAGGCCGCTGCCGCGACAGCTTTGTCAATGTCAAAAACGAATTGCTTCATGTTAACGGCGTTGCGCTTTTTCTACTACCTAGAGTAGCATACCCTTCTTGCTAGAACCTGTAAATCCATATTTTTGTCCTCTCTGCCGCACCCCCCCGCCCAAATCCTCACACCCCGCCGCCACGAAAAACCGGCGGGCGGGTCAGGGCGATACGAGGA
>CAYYEE010000188.1:0-8098 GCA_964470775.1 uncultured Planctomycetota bacterium
AAACAAGGGGCAGGTGATCCGGCGCGGGGAGGGCGACGTGTTCTGGGTGGACACGCAGCCGCCGGAGGCGATCGTGAAGTTGACGGCGCGCAGCGAGCCGTTCGGCAAGGTGGCGCTGGAGTGGGCGCCGCCGCCGGGCGAGGCGCCGGGCGAAGTGACGTACTCGGTCTATCGTTCGGACAAGCCGCTGACGAGCGTGAAGGGTCTGAAGCCCGTGGCCACGGGCCTCAAGGAGGCGCGCTACACGGACGATCCGGTGAAGGACGGGAAGTGTTACTACCTGGTGACGGCCGTGGACGCGGCGGGCCAGGAGGGCAAGGTGTTCCAGTCGGTGGAGGCGGTGTCGGACGGCACGCCGCCCGCGGCGCCGGCCGAGGTGAAGGCCGCGGTTAAGGGCAAGGTGGCGCTGAACTGGAAGCCGGCGGACAAGGACGACGTGACGTGGCGGGTGTTGCGCAACGGGCAGGTGGTGGCGCAGGGGCTGAAGGAGACGTCGTACGTGGACCTGCCGCCGGAGGACGGGGCGGTGACGTACGAGGTGGTGGCCGTGGACGGGGCGGGCAACACGAGCAAGGCGGCGGCGGCCAGGCTGGACTTCGTGAACACGCTGCCGTCGGCCGCGATCACGACCGAGCCGGCGCCGCCGGTGCGTTCGACGTTCCGCGTCACGGTGAAGGCGTCCCGTCCGCTCAAGGAGGCGCCCGAGGTGTTCCTGCACATGAGCGCGGGCGCGCCGGAGCGCGTGGGCTTGCAGCCTGTGGACGGCGGGGCGCAGACGTGGGTGGGCAGCGTGCCCGTGACGGAGCAGACGCCGAACGGCGAGGCGCGCTTCACGTTCCGCGGCGTGGCGGCCGACGGCGCGGTGGGCGAGAAGATCACGCAGGGCGAGAAGGTGGTGATTGACACGCGGCCGCCGGGCGCGACGGTGCGGCTGTCGCCGGAGTCGCCGGTGAAGGCGGGGCGGGTGGGCGTGAGCCTGCGCCCGTGGGAGCCGCTGAAGGAGACGCCCACGCTGACCTACACGACTATGGGCTCGCCGGCGCGGCCGGTGACGCTGCGGCCGGACAAGGACGGCTATGCGGGCGAGATCGAGATTACGGACAAGGACCAGGACGGGGTGGCGTTCTTCTCGTTCTCGGGCGTGGACATGGCGGGCAACACGGGTTCGCAACTGAGCGGGGACCGGTTCGTGGTGGACAACCACCCGCCCAAGCCGCCCACGCTGACGGCGGTGACGCCGAAGAAAGACGGCTATGCCGAGCTGTCGTGGCAGCCGCCCATCTACCGCGCGGACGAGACGCCGGACGAGATCGCCCGGTACAACATCTACGCGTCGCCGCAGGAGATAACCGGGACCAAGGGGCTGAGGCCTTTGGCGAGCTCGCGTCGCTTGAGCGCGATGGTTCAGCCGGAGAAGGACGGCCGGTGGTTCTTTGCCGTGACGGCCGTGGACCGCAGCGGACTGGAGAGCGAGCCGAGCAAGACGATGCCGGCCACCGTGGACAGAACGCCGCCTGCGCCGCCTGTGTTGAAGAAGGTGGAGGCTGGGCCGAACCGCATCCTGGTGTCGTGGGACGCGGCGGAGGACGCGGTGGCCTTTGACGTGTCGGTTCACTACCCCGGCGAGCGGCATCCGCGGCGCGTGGCGGAAGGGATCAAGGAGCGCAGCTTTGCGGTGAAGCCGCTGCTGGGCGGGGCTTACGCCGTCACCGTGGCGGCGTATGACGCGCTGGGGCATCGGAGCGCGGAGTCGGCGGTGTCGCGGCTGGACTATGAGCAGAAGTCGCCGCTGGCGCTGATCAAGCCGGCGTCGGAGCCGCTGGGGCCGGGGGTGTGCAAGGTGGCGCTGGAGACGACGCGGCCGCTGGTCCGCGCGCCCAAGCTGCGACTGGCGGTGAAGGACGGGCCGGCGCTGGACGTGGCCATGAAGGGCGAGGGCAAGGCCTGGACGGGCGAGGTGAAGCTGGACAAGGGGATCAAGGGCGAGGAGGGGCGCTTCGTCTACGAGGGCGTGGCGCTGGTGGACGGCAAGGAGATCGCGGGCGATGGCGTGCTGTCGGGCGAGACGGTGAAGATTGATCTCGTGGAGCCGGCGGCGTCGGTGGAGTTCGCGGAAGAGCCGCCCATGAAGGACCGCAAGCCCGTGCTGAAGACGGGGACGTATCAGTTCGCGCTGCGGGCGTCGGAGCCGCTGAAGGGCGACCCGAAGCTGACGTTCACGGCGCGCGGCCAGGCGGCGGCGCCGGTGGCGTTGACCAAGGTGTCGGACACGGTGTGGACCGCGGCGCTGAAGGTGGACGAGAAGACGGGCGACGGATCGGCGGTGTTCGAGTTCGAAGGCGTGGACCTTGGCGGCAACGCGGGCAGCGTCATTACACAGAACCGCAGCGTGGAGGTGGACACGCGCGAGCCTGCGCGCATCGCGGCGATCCGGGCCGCGCCGCTGCCGGGCGGCAAGGCGCGCGTGGAGTGGACCGCGCCGATGACGCCGGAGGGCCGGCCGGACGGCGAGGCGAACACGTTCTATGTGTACCGCGCCGAGAGCGAGATCAAGGACGTGGCCGGGCTGAAGCCGCACCGGATCATCGAGCGAACTCTCGGCTTTATCGACACGCCGGAGACGGAGCGCGATTATTACTACGCGGTGGCGGCCGTGGACCGCGCGGGCAACGCGGGGCCGGTGTCGGCCAGCGCCAGGGCGAAGGTGGAGCTGACGCCGCCCAAGCCGCCGCGCGATTTGAGCGCGCGCCAGACGGACACGGGCGTGGTGCATCTGACGTGGCTGGCGCCCGAGGGCAAGGCGCCGCTGTTCTACAACGTGTATCTGGAGAGCCACCCGATTCTGACGGTCAAGGGGTTGTCGCCCAGGAACCGGGGCGTGACGTGGACGGAGATTTACGGCACGCCCAAGGAGAACGGGCGCTACTACTTTGCGGTGACGTCCGTGGACGCGGCGCTGAACGAGAGCGAGCCGGGCAACGTGGTGATGGTGGACTACAAGGCGATTCCGCCGTTCGCGCGGTTCTTTGTGGAGCCGGACGTGTGGCTGAACGACGGCGACCACCGCGTGCGGCTGGAGACGACGCGCCCGCTGGCGGGAGCGCCCAAGGTGGAGATCAACAGCGAGAGCGGGCGGCGCTATCCGCTGGCGTTCGAGGGCGCGGGCGACCGCTGGACCGCGACGCTGCGCATCACGAAGGACTTCCCGGAAGGGACGTATGGGTTCTTGTGGCAGGGCCGGGACGAGAACGGCGCCGTGGGCGACGAGATCGAGCGGGGGCCGCTTTTCCACGTGGACCGCACCGCGCCGCTGCCGCCGGGCGAACTGAAGGTGGAGGCGGACACGCGCGGCGCGCCGGGCGCCGTCGTGCTGACGTGGAGCACGCCCAAGAAGGCCAAAGAGGCCACGGAGGTCCCGCACTTCTACAACATCTACCGCTCGGCCGAGGCCATCAAATCCACGCGGGGCATGACGCCCGTGCACACGGTGAAGGTGGAGTATGAGAACCTTGACGAATACAAGCATACGGACATGCCCCCGGCGAACGGGGTGTACCACTATGTGGTGACGTCGCTGGACCTGGCGAGGAACGAGTCGGCGCCGTCGAACGACTTCGAGGTGGCGGTGGACTCGGACTCGCCGCGCGCCAGCGTGGAGCTGTTCGCGCTGGCCGGCGGCAAGGCGTGGCCGGCGCCCACGGACGACCAGGGCATGCCGCTGGCGGGCAGGGGCAAGATGCGCGTGGTGTTGAAGGCCGCGCCGGCTCTGGTTTCGGCGCCGCGCGTGACGTGGCGGCTGAAGAGCGGGGAGGGCGGCGAGCGCGTCGTGAGCATGACCGGATCGGGCGAGACATGGCAGGGCGAGATGGAGATCACCGGCGACTATGAGGAGCCGCAGAAGGCGCTGTTCACGTTCGAGGGCGTCTCGGCCAAGGGCTCGAAGGGGACGTTCATCCGCAAGGGCGGCGAGTTCCGCATCGAGACGCGCGGTCCTGTGGCGGAGATCATCATTCCCTCGGCGTACAAGATGAAGGTGAACGTGAAGACGAACAAGCTGGAGATTCCGCCGGTGAAGGCAGGGGTGGTGGAGGTGAGGCTGACCACGGACAAGGAGCTGGGCCAGGCGCCGAAGCTGGCCTTCACGCTGGACGGCGGCCCGGCCGTGCGCGTGCCCATGAGCGGGTTCGGCGCGTCGTGGACCGGATACATGGATATCCCGGCCACGGTGGGCGCGGGCGAGGGCCGGTTTCAGTATGAAGGCGTGGACCGGGCAGGCAACGTGTCGCGGCAGATCGCGAAGCGGCGCTATCCGTATGACGTGGACGACGCCACGGACCCGCCGCGCAAGATCGCGAACTACGCGACCACGGGCGGCGAGTTCACGGTGGACACGGAGCCGCCGGGCGCGCCCACGGCGGTCGAGGTGGAGATGCGCAAGCTGGGCGTGGCGGTGATCAAGTGGAAGGAGCCGGAGGGCAAGGCCGCGACGTACAACCTCTACCGTTCGCTGACGCCGATCACGATGACCGCGAACATGAAGCCGGTCAAGACGGGCATCTTCGCCACGGTGATCGTGGACGATCCGCCGGTGGATGGAAACTACTTCTACGCCGTGACGGCGGAGGACCTGGCGGGCAACGAGAGCGCGCTGTCCGAGTGCCGCAACGTGTTCATCGACACGATCAAGCCGGAGTTGAAGATCACGGCGGTTCCTTCGGGCGGGGACTTCATGATCCTGCTGGACGAGGACGCGCCGGAGGAGCTGTCGCTGACGATCAACTTCCCGGGCGGGACCAAGCAGGTGCAGCTTGGCGGCGCGTCGGGCGAACTGAAGAAGTACGAGGTGCGGCGCATGCCCAACGGCCAGCGGGCGGTGGTGCTGCCGCAGCAGGCGGAGTTCTTCAACGGCCGCGTGGAGGTGGTGGCGCACAGCCCGGACCCGGAAGGAAACGTGGTGAAGACCGTGACGGAAGTGGAGATGAAGAAGATCACGGAGGCGTCGGGCGGGGAGGTGGAGAGCACGGACGAGCAGGTGAAGCTGATTATCCCGCCCGGGCTGAAGCCGGTGATTCCCTTGGGCCCGCAGCAGGTGAAGCACATCGAGGGCTACGACAATCTGTTCTTCATCCGCTACGCCAACATCCCCGCGGAGAAGCCGAAGATCGAGGAAGGCCAGCCGCGCAAGCGCGACCAGGTGGACCCGCTGCCGCCGGGCTTGGAGGTGGTGGGCAAGCCGTATGTGATTCAGATGAACCTGCCGCCGGAGGAGCCGCTGCAACTGCGCGCTTCGGCCACGCAGGCGGACCTGAGCCAGCTCAAGAGGTTCACGGCCAAGCTCAAGATGAAGATTCCGGCGCAGTACAGCGACGTGGTCAAGGACCCCGAGTATCTGAAGACGCGGCTGAAGGTGGTGAAGTGGGTTCCGGCCAAGGCGGAGCAGGAGGCTGGGCGCTGGGAGTATGTGCCGGACATCGAAGTGGACGTGAAGAGCAAGGAGATCATCACGCCGGCGAACGACATCACGACGTACGTCATCGTGGCCGAGCGCACGCCGCCGAGCATCCGCGAGCAGCAGCCCGAGCCCGACAGCGTGACGGGCTTGCGGCCGGTGATCTCGTGCCTGATCGTGGACAAGGGCACAGGCGTGGCGGTGGGCGCGGAGAACCGCATCGTGATGACGCTGGACGGCAAGAAGATCGAGGAGAAGTTCCTCGAGATTTCCAAGGGCGACCCGACGGAGGTGCGGGTGACGTACAGGCCGGCGGAGGATTTGACGCCGGGTTTGCACACCGTGGGCATCCGCGCCGAGGACGTGGTGGAGAACGTGGCGAACGCGCGGTGGCGCTTTACCGTGGACAACCAGCCGCCGGAGATCGGGCGGGTGTGGCCGGAGCCTGGAGCGGTGGCGGCGGTGGCGCGGCCGGTGATCCAGGCGGCGGTGAAGGACGACGGCGGCGTGGACGCCAAGGGCGTGAGGCTGTTCATTGACGGCCGCTCCGCGCCTGGCCGGGCGTGGAGCGATCCGGCCGCGGGCGTGGTGAGCGTGGCGCTGGACGCGGACCTGGCGCCGGGCGAGCACGAGGCGGAACTGGCGGTGGCGGACAAGGCGGGCCAGGAGACGCGCAAGACGTGGAAGTTCGTGGTGGACCTGGAGCCGCCGGCCATGGCCGAAGCGGCGGCGCGGCCGGACGGGTCGGTGACGTTCGCGGTGCGCGACCAGTTCAGCGCGGCGCGGCCGGTGGAGGTGCGTCTGGACGGACGGCGCGTGGAGGAGGGCAAGGACGGTTATACGTTCGACGCGGCGGCCGGGACGGTGACGCTGGCGCCGCGGGCGCTGGAAGCGGGCCGGCGGCGCGTGAGC
Source organism: uncultured Planctomycetota bacterium (assembly GCA_964470775.1). Classification (GTDB taxonomy): domain Bacteria; phylum Planctomycetota; class Brocadiia; order CAIUPP01; family CAYYEE01; genus CAYYEE01. The sequence continues at coordinate 6,362 of CAYYEE010000188.1, forward strand.
GTGGTGCTCTCGGACGCGCTGGGCAACACGTCCACGCCGGAGTGGTCGTTTGACGTCAGGCCGGGCGGGGCGGCCGCGGCGGCCGTCGCGGCCGGGTCTGAGGCCGGGACGGCGGCCAAGCCGGCCGGCGAGACGCCGGCGGCCGGGAAAACGCCGCTGGTCGCGCCCGCGGCTCTGGCTGAGGCGGAGGGCAAGCCCGCGGCCAAGCCGGGCGAAGCCGCGGCGACGGCCAAGCCCGCTTCGGCCGAGGCGGCGAAGGAGGCGCCTTCGGGCGCGCTGTCGAACAAGACGCTGCTCATCTTCGGCGGCGCGGGCGCGGCGCTGGTGGGGCTGCTGGTGTTGGCGAGGAAGAAGTAGGCTGGCGGCGCCGCGGCGCGGGCCGAGTCGGCCACGCAAAAGAAACCGGCGTCCGGGAGGGCCTCCCGGACGCCGGTTTTGATGGAAGGGGCAAGCGCTACTTGGAAGCTTTGACCGACTCCTCCAGCAGTTTGGCGAAGGCGCCTATGAAATCGGCGATCTGCTCCTTCTCGTACTCCTCGCGCATGGTGAGGTTCTTGCCCGCGCGGAGGCGGCGGAGGTAATCGCGGATTTCGCGCAGCTTCTTGTTGTGGTCCTTGTCGAGTTCCTCCTTGATGGGCTTGGCAAGGCCGGCGACAAAGACGCTTTCCAGTTCCCTGGCCAGGGCGTCGGGCTGCGTGGCGGCCTGGTTGATGAGGGGTTCGAGCTTCTTGCGGTCGTTGGTGACGGCGTTCTTGATGAGAGGGGTGACCTGGGCCTTGAGGATGCCCATGGTTTCGTTGACGAGGATTTTGGCCAGGCTCTTTTCGGCCTGCTCGCGGACGGAGGGCAGCTCCGCCATCAGCGAGCTGCGCACGTCGCTGACCATGCCCGGCGCGTTGCGCTTGAGCGAGGTCTTGAGCTCCGAGATCATGAGCGGTATCTGGCCTTCGGCGCCGGCGCGGACGAAAGCGGCGAGCGTCCTGGGCTCTTCGATGTAGCTGGCGAGGTTGATGGCGATGATGTGGAGATAGGCGGCGATGGCGGCGGCGAGGACGATGCCCGCGATGAGGAACGTGCGGTTCGCGGCGCGAATGTCGGCGAGTTGCTTCTGGAAGGCGGCTTCCACTCTGGCGGCCGCCTGGTCCAAGTCGTTCGTCTGTGTCTGGCAGGACATATTTCGACCTTTCAGGATAGGGCCAGGGGTGTCAACGAACCGCCTTGGCGGCGGGCTTGGAGAGGCTCTTGGCCAGCGTGTCCAGCAGCTTGCCCGTGAGGTTCTTGAGCCGGTCCTGGCTGGCTTTGTCCGGGAGGAAGAGCAGGATTTCCTCGTTGATGCTGATGATGAGGTCAAGGGTGTCGCTCATGGCCTTTTCGACGCAGGTGATGGTGGCCTAGGTCATGGCGTTGCGGAGGCTGTCGGCCACCTTGCTCTGGACGGCCTCGTCCTTGAGCTGGGGGAAGGCGGCGGCGAACTGCTTGTTGGCGTCGGCGAGGATGGCGGCGGCTTCGGCTTCGAGGCCCTTCTTGAGGTTGGCGGCGCAGTTGTCTGCAAAGGCGTTGAGGTGGCCGTCAAGCTCGGCCACGACCTTGGGGCCGTTCTTGCGCCAGTCGGCCTGAATGGCCTTCTGGAAGTCGGGGGCCACTTCGATGAGGGCGTTGCGGAGGCTGAAGGCGGCCTTGGGGGCCAAGCGGCCCATTTCCTCGGCAAAAGCGGCCTGGTAGGCGGGGGCCCGGCTC
>CAYYEE010000189.1:0-8066 GCA_964470775.1 uncultured Planctomycetota bacterium
CACGCCGTCAGAACAGCGGGCCGCTTTGTCGCATTGCCGGATGATGCCACGCTGAACCAGCCAGCCAGGAACGCAGCGAGGGAAACTCCATTCGGGCGAGTTGAACACGCGCCGCCACGGCCGAAGCTCCTCAAAGACTTGCGCCTCCCATCCGTGGCTGCGATTGACGAACACGCCCGGCCTCCGCGCGCGCTGGTGGTCGATCGCCGCCAGGTAGGCGTGCGGCTGGTTGACGTGGACCACGTCGTACGTGTTCCGCTCCCACTTCGCGCGGATGGCGTCGCGAAAGCCTCTGGGCAGTTCAAGAAGGTAATGCAGGTTGCCGTGTTTGATGCGGTGGGGCAGACCGTCCGCCCAGATTTCGTCCACCTCGTGGCCCAACCGGCGCAGCGCCTGAATCGTCTGCCACTCCGTGCCCGCGGCGCCGGAATTGGGGTCAGGCGGCACGTCCGCGGCGAAAAGAATCCTCATGGGGCGCGGCGCCTCCTCGCGAAGTAGTGGAGAGCAAGCCCCTTCCATGCCCTGAGGTCCAGCGGCCACGCGCGCACGGCCATCCAGTGGTACGCGGCCGCTCCATCGCCGCCTCGCTGGTCCAAAGCGGCGGCGATGAGGCGGCAAGACGTAGCCCGATTGCGCCGCGATGGCGGCTTGCCCCTGGCGTCCAAGGCGGCCACGCGCGCTCGCTCGGCGTCGAGCAGAAAGGGCTCCTCGCTCCTGCCGCCGCGCCGGGCCTGATACGCTGCCTGCGCGAGCGCGCCGAACCGGGCCTGCAGCTCCCGCCGGGCCGAGGAGATGGACCCCACGGACTGGCGCAACTCGTACAGGTACTCCCCCACGCACCCGGCTGCGCCCAGCGGCGCCAGGCGCAGCCAGAGATCACAGTCCTGGGCGTAGTAGAACTGGGGCCTGTAGCCGCCGGCCCGAAGGTAGGCGTCGCGGCGGAACATGGCGCAGCCGTGAGAAGGCACGCCTTTCATCTCCTCGCGCAGCAGGCGCGTCAGCTCGGCGGAATCCGTCGGCGAAGTGACTTCGCCCAACGTCTCGCCGCCCGGACCGACGATGCGCGTCCAGGCCAATGCAAGCACCATTTCAGGATTTGCGGAAAGCAGCTCCGCTTGGCGGCGCAGCCGGCCCGGCAGCGAAATATCATCCGCGTCCTGGCGGGCGATGAACTCGCCGCGGGCCTCCGCGCACCCGCGAATCAGCGCGCGCGTCAGGCCCGCGTTCTCCTGGCGGATGACGCGGAGCCGCCTGTCGCGCCCCGACCATTCGGCCAGCACGGCGGGTGTCTGGTCGGTCGAGCCGTCATCAACCACGATGAACTCCAAAGCGACACCCTCCTGATCGAGGATGCTCTTGAGCGCCGCAGCCACCCGGCGCTCGTCGTTGTAGACGCTCATCACGACGGAAACGCGGGGCTGGGTCACGGCCGGCCTCCCGCGCGTCCCGCCAGCCTCAACGCGGCGCGCTTGACCCTGGCAAGCCATACGCGCCAAGGACGCGACAAGCGGCGCTCTTCCCTCAAGTACGCCTGAAACCCACACATATCATAGTCCTTTTGAAGCCTGCGGATGACCCGCCGTGACGGGAGGACGTCCACGTTGCGCCAGCGAAGACGGCGCGTCCGCGCTTCTTCGGGGTGGACGGCCTTGAGGTAGTGTCCGTAGGTCTCGAACTCGGAGAACTGAGAGCCGCTGTTCCATGGCGGTCTGGGCTGGACGCAATCCACGATGTTCGCCCACCAGGGGGTATGGGGGCGGAAGGCCATGCACATTTCCCGGACGCGCCGTCCGTCGAAGACCATATGATGCGCGATGAACGAGCATTGCCTGTCAGCCTCGAACCCGAGCAGCCGGTGGAAAGTGTCGAAGTAGGCGGGGTTCATCTCCCAGGCCTCGGTCAACAGCGGCGCGCCATCCGGAGCGAAGAACTCCACGGGATTCAGAAAGACCGTGTCCGCGTCCAGGCAAAGGTAGTAGTCCTCGGTTTCCATCCAGGCCACGCCCAGCTTGATGATCTGCTGAAAGTACCAGCCCCATCTGGGATGAGAGACGCTGTCGTGCCGCACGCCATCCACGACTTGGTCCTCATCCACAAAAGAGACTCCCAAGCGCCGCACCCTGGGCCAGAGCGACTTGGCCGCCATCACCACGACATCCTTTACCCCGGTGTTTGCGCGCAGACCCTGAAGCACGGCCGGCAGAACCGGCAGATCCTTGCGGTGAAGGGGCACGTACGCTTTCACGAGCGGGTTTCTCCCTTCGTGGTCCAGAGCCTGTTCACAAACCGCGCAGGCGGGGCTCCATGCGGACGCATTCGCAAGAGCCCGCGCGCGGCCGCCTGCGAGCCCGCAAAGCGTCAAGACGCGCCATCGTCCCCTCCCCGCCAATCCTTCACCTGGAAAGCGCGGCCATCCTCTGAGACCGCTCCTCCCGCCAGCGCGAGACAACGCGCGCCAACGCCGTCCGCCCGTCGTCCAGCTCTTTGTGCCACGAAGCGTCCCATCCCTTGCCCACCCACTTGGCCAGCCGGTCCAGAAGAAGCCGCCCGGCCCGGCGCCGCGCCATGCCGTGGACCAGCGCCCCCTTGGCCCGGCTCAGCCACAAGCCATACTGGACCCACGCCGGCGACGGCGCCAGGCGCCATGCGTCGTGGAACGCGTACCAAAACGCGAAGCCCGGCGCGCAGGAGTACTTCTTCCAGGGCTTGGCCGCCATGTAATGGATGTTCACGCGCGGAAGCGATCCATCCGAAGGAAAAACAACCTTGTCGGGCCGGCGATTCCAGGAAACGTCCGCCAGCTTCACTCTGCCCCGCAGCACGAAGTTCAAAGGCGTCTGATCCGCGTAAGCGCAGCGATCGCTGGACTCCTCGGCAAGCCGCATGACTTGCTCAGCAATGCAAGCGCGCCGCCACTCCTCCAGATTAATCAACATCAGACCGGAATTGAAGTAGGGCTCGTCGCCGGTCATGTCATCCTGCGCAAGCCACGGACAGTCGGCTTTGAGAACCCAATGAATCTGGTCCTGCGACGCCACCGCGGCTTTGCCGTCAAAGGACATGGCCCACAGGTCCCGCACGTCCTGAAGGAAGAGGATGTCCGTGTCCACATAGATGACCCGCTCCTCCGGGCAAAGCGCGGGCAGCAGAAGGCGAGCGTAGGGCATGACGCTGCCGAAGAGCCTGCGGAATCCGCTGAACCGCTCCAGGGCGACGGGGATTCGCTCGAACCGCGCGTCGCGGCCATAGCGGCCAGCGACCCGCATCAGCCGAGCCCACGATCCGTCACGCAGCCCGCCATCGAGAACCCGGAAATCCAGCGGCGTGTGCGGATCGGTGGAACAAACAATACTGACCACAGTCGTCAGGAGCCCCGGGAAATAGGCCTCATCGGCCGCAAGCGCGACGATGATCCTCCCCGCTATTAAACGGCCTCCAAAAGCGGAACGCCGCACAGACATGCCGAAGCCGTGAACAACGTAAAATCACCCGTTCCTGGGCAGGTTCTTTTCAAGGAAGAACGGCCCGGCCCGGTTGTAGAAAGGCTCCAAGCCCTCCCGATTCCGGGCGCGCTCGCACAGCCGCAGCAACTCCGCGCCGCGCGCGTTGGTGTGGAAGACGCTCCACGTGGCGTCCTCCTTCTCCATCAGAACGCGCAGGCCGCGTTTGCGGCAGTACACGTCCCAGGCCGACTCGATCATGCAGCGGGCCGCGGTGGGGCCGATGCTCAGAAAGGGGTTCACGCCTCGCCATCCCGAACGCCAGAAGTCCCAGCACGGCCGCATGGCGTCCACGTGGTGTTCGCGCCGCATCAGGGCAAAGTTCATGGACGTGTGTTCCAGACACCAGAACCGGTCGTCCACCGGTCCAAGGAAGCCCGGCCCCGGGGACGAGCCCGTGATGGCAAAAACGCCGGGATCGCCCGCCAGAATCTCGATGTACTCCTCCATCCACCGGTCATGCCCTCGCCGGAAAGGGATTGTGTCGGTCTTGAAAAAGAACAAATACTCGGCGCTGGCCATGACGCCGGAATAGAACTCTTGAACGAAACACGTGGCCCGCGAGTTCTCAGGGTGGTCCGGACGCATGGCGTAGAGCTTGTCGATCAGGCCCTCCTGGAGCAGCGCGCCATACGACGCGAAAGAGGCTTGGTCCGCGCCGCCGTCGGTCACGACCACCTCAAAGGGCTTGCCGCCGGCGAACTCGATCCACCGCCGCAGCATGAGGCCGAACGTGTCGGCGTTGCGATAGTTGGAGGTGATCATGCTGACAGAACCCCTGGCGCCCGTGGCGCGGCGGATCGGCCGGCGCGTCATACGCCGCGCGCGGAGCGCCCTGGCCCTGGCCGATAGCCAGACGCGCAGCGTGGACAACAGGCGTTTCAGCATGAGACACCTCTCCTGGGCGGACGGCGCGGAGCCGCGAAATGGAACAAAACCATCAGCGTTTCCACCCGACGCTTCGGGCGGCCCTGGCCAGGCACGAATAAGCCGTGACGCCCCAAAAGGGGCCCAGCAGCTTCACAAACGGTCTGGCGAAACCGTCGTACTCCTGCGGCCGGTAGCCAGGAGCCAGTTCCTGACAGCGCCGCCAGAGGTCGCGCCACTTGCGCCAGCCCATGGCGCAAAGGGCCTTGCTGTCCTTGTAGTAGTATTGAGCCAGGAGTTCCCTCCGCCGCCGGGTCAACAGCCCCTGGCGGTCCAGGCTCTCCTCGATGAAGCTCAGCACTCTCTGGCGCGCCACCGTGGAGTCCAGGAAGGGATCGCCCCTGTTCGTGATGCGGGGAAAGGGGCGCTGGTTATAGGCGGCGGTGGGCTGCTCCAGCCGGGCGAACCTGGCCCCAGCCAGGCAGACGGCGCAGAACCACCCCCAGTCATCCGCTTTCCCAAATGCCGCGTCCCAGCGCAAGTCGCGCACGAACTCCCTCCGATAGAGCGCAGCCGCGGTCCAAGCGGCCTGGCCGACCAGCATGTCGTCGATCCCCTTTTCCACGCGGGGACAGGGCATCGTCTTGCTTCGGACGAATGTCTCGGCGTCAACGGCGTCGAACTCCCTCTCCTCCCACCCGCTCACGACCGCGTCGGCGCCCGTTTCGGCGGCCTTGGCCAACTCGAGGCGCAGTGTGTGAGGGAGCAGCTCATCGTCGGAATCCAGGAACTTGACGTACTGCCCCGAGGCGTGGACAAGTCCCCGGTTTCGCGCCGCGGGCGCGCCGGCGCAAGGCTGACGGAGGCACACCACCCTGGCGCCTGCGTCGCGAGGGGTCTCGCCGGCCATGCCGTCCAACGTGACGCCGGAGAAAGCCGCGCGAAGCGTGTCGAGGATCGGCTCATCAGAACCGTCGTCAACAACCACCACCTCCACCACGACGCCGTCCTGGCCCTCCAAGCAGGACCGCACAGCCCGGACCAGCAACCCCGCGCGGTTGTGGACGGGGATAACGACCGATACTCGCGGAACCATGGGTGTCATGTGACGTTGATTCCGTCTTCTCTCTCTGCATGCGCGAGCCCGGCGCGCACGCCGTCTCACCGCCGGCGCCGCACGGCGTCGGCGACTCTGTCATGCCATGCGCACAGCTTGCCCGTGGCCCGCCACCCCAAGACACGCGCGGCGGCGCCGATCAGCCGCATCTTCGTCCCCGGCCGGTCCGAGGTCTCGCAAGCAAGCTGGTACAGGTCTTCGGCGGCCCGCGGATCGCCCATCGCGGCGCTTTGCCGGGCATTGAGGAACACCCACTTGGAAAAGAAGTCCCATTCCGGCGCCTCGCGGCTCATGCCCGCCGCGCGCGCGTGCTGGACCAGCAGCCGGAAGAAACGAACCCGGTCGCAAGGCTTGAGCCACTTGCCGTGGCCGGTCTGACGGGGACCGCCGTGCTGGCGTTGCACGGTGACGTACTCCTTGCAGTGGACGAGCCGCGTTTTCAATGCGCCCACGCGGCCATCGTACTCCCAGTCCTGCGAGTAACGGAGGTTCGTCCATGGCCCCACGGCATCGCAGACGCTGCGCCGGAACAGCGGGCAGTCGGTGTTCCACCATCGCTCGATAAGCAACCGGGGAAACAGAAAGGGCATCTCGTCTCCGGAGCCTTTGTAAGGCTTGTCGAGCACGCGGCCGTCGCCATAGTCGAGACGGATGAAGCCATAGGCGGCGCCGCACTCGGGCCGGCGGCGCAGCGCCTCGACCTGAATCTCGAACTTGCGCGGCAGCAACAGATCGTCGCTGTCCAGGTACTGGATGAACTCGCCCCTGGCGAGCAGGCGTCCGGCCTCGCGCGCTGGTCCGGCTCCCTGGTTGGGGTTGTGGACCACGCGCACCTCCGGATGCCGGCGGGCCAGTTCGTCCGCCGCCGCGCCGGCGCCGTCGGTGGAGCCGTCGTCGGAGATGATCACCTCGACCGGCCGGTAGGTCTGGGCCAGGACGCTGTCCACGGCCTCTCGCAGCATCTGCGGCCGGTTGTAGACGGGGATGATCGTCGAGACCAGCCCCTGAATGACTTCGCTCATGGTCTGCTCCAGATTCCCTTGGCCGCCTCGATGAATGGGACCACGCGGAGGGTCTTGTCCGAGGCGGCGGCCCGGACCACCTCTTCGAGCGCATCTACGCCGCAGGAGAGCCGGTGGCCGCCGCCGACGCCATGAAACATGAACACAAGCCAGCCCTGGTCATGGCGGCGGAAATCATCGAGGACCGCTTTCATCTCCCGCCCTTGGCGGCCGTCGCCGGCGACGCAGGGAACGGCGAAGCGCGGAGGCGGGAACTCCGCGTCCGCGGCGAATCGCTCCCCCCCGGATCGCGCCGCGACGAACAGTCCGGCGACAACGCCGGCATAGTCTTCTTCGGTCGAGAAGACATCCAGGCCTCGCAGGCGGTTGATCCATCCGGCCACACGCGTCCTACCCAGGCCGGCGCGGCGGACGAACCGTTTGAGCCAGCCCGGCCGGCCCAGGATGGAGTTGCAGCAGGGATAGGCGTAAGCGCGCTCTGCCCGTCCGTCCAAGCTGGCAAGGATTCTGTTGGCGGTCTCGAGCTCCACGCGCATCCTGTCCAGAGTGTAGTTCTCCAAAGACACGCCAGCGGTGACATAGGGCTTGGAGGAAACGGCGGGATGGAAGATGGAGTGATTGCCGAGTTCGTGCCCCCGGGCCGCGGCCGCGCGCCAATCGTCCACCCGGCGCAGGAAAGCCGGCGAACCGGCGGGCACAAAGAACGTGCCCCGCAGGCCGCTCCGCTCCAGGACGGGCATCGCCGCGTCCAGGTGCTCCTCCAAGGCGTCGTCAAACGTGAAGCTGACCCATCGCGACATCATCAGGGCTCACCCCATCTACCGCGCATACCAATTCTCCAGCGCTGTCAGCAGCCAGAGCCGGTAGTCCGAACCATCCTCGGGCGCCAGTCTGGCGAAGGCCTTGACGTCCAGAACACCGTCGCGGGCCATGGCGCCGCCGCGAACCATATCCCACATGCGGCGCGGCGGCAGGTACCGGCCCACGGGACAACTGAATCCCCGCTTGGGCTGGTTCAGCAGGTGGCCCAGGCCTCGGCGCTCCAGCAGCCGGCGCAAAAGAGGCTTGGCGCCGCCGCCGGTCTCGCACAGGCGCTCCGGCAGGGAGAACGCGAACTCTACGATCCTGTGGTCCAGATAGGGCACGCGCACCTCGAGGGAATGCGCCATGGAAGCCCGGTCCACGCGCAGCAGGTTGTTGTCGACCAGGAACGTCTGCGCGTCCACCAGGCGCCAGCGCTGGAAGCTGGGCAGATGAGGACGGTCGCACGAGGCCAAGGCGTGCGTCTCGGCCAGTCCGGGCTCCAAAACCAGGCGAGGGAAGAGCGCCTTCGATTCCTCGAACGCGAAACCCGGCGAGACAAGGAACAGATAATGATGAAGACGGTCGCACCGGCGCGCCATGTGACCACGCATGACGCCGGCCAGGCGCAGAACCGAGCCGGCAAGAAAAGCCAAGCGCTTGCGGAAAGAGCAATGCCGTATCAGATGATGCCAGAGGTAGCCTCCGAAGACCTCATCGCCGCCATCGCCCGAGAGAGCCACCTTGACATGCTGGCGC
>CAYYEE010000190.1:0-8061 GCA_964470775.1 uncultured Planctomycetota bacterium
AGGTGCGGCCCAAGTCCGTCAGCCTGCAGTATCTGAAGTCGTTCACGCGCTTGGAGGACTTCCGCCGGGCCGGCGGGACGACAGCCAAGGCCGCACTCTACGGAGCCTGGGATGAGATGCCGATCGACAGCCGTTATTCTCCGTATGCGCGTACGTTCTGGGCGCGGCTGGTTCAATCCAACTACAACTATCGCGCTTTGCCAACCTACATCGAGCAGCATGACCCGCGCGACACATCCTATAACAATGACTACATCCGGCTGTGGTACATGCGGCCGCACGTGATCGGCAAGCTCAAGGACTTGGCCGGGCCGCCTATCTTCAAGACGCAGCGGGCGCTGGGCGGCCGCGCGTTGGCGATGGACTCCTTTTCCAAGAACATGGGCCAGGAGACGGCGGAGCCTGGCGTGGGCGCGTGGGCTCACCGCGAGGGCTACAACACGCTTTATGGCGACGGCCATTGTGCGTGGTACGGCGACCCGCAGCAGCAGCTCGTGTTCTGGGCGCATCCGAACGCCACGAACGCATCGGCGGTCAAGTGCTTCGGGACGGACACGTCGGTCATTACGGCCTACAAGGGCATTTCGCCCAGCACGATCAACCACACGGGCACTTACTTCGGCACTCAGTACGTCATGCACCTTTTTGACAAGGCCGCTGGCATTGACGTGAATGCCGACGAGTAGGGCGGCCGGTTCGGACCGGCGCCGCCGGGCTGCTCGTCTGCGTTGACGGAGGGGGCTTTAGGCGGTGTCTGCGTTCTCCAGCTTAGTCCCATGCTTCCGTCTTGATCCTCTGGCGGGGTCCTGAAGGCAATTTCGGTGTTCTCTGGCCGGGTATGACGTCGCTTTTCACAGGAGCTTGGCGATGAACACGATGGCGAGGGTGGCTTTGTGTTGGGTGGCCGCGCTGGCGGTGTCCGCGGCCGCTGAAGAAAAGTTTCACGTCATCCCCATGAACGTTGATCCGCCCGTGGTGGTGGATGGCGATTTGGCGGACTGGGCGGTCGTGCCCTGCGCGCTGATCATGAAGAACCGCGAGCAGGTGACGTTCGGGCCCACGTTCTGGAAGGGACCAGAGGACCTGAGCGCGGTGGTACGTCTAGCGTGGCGGCAGGAGGGGCTCTACGTGGCCGCGGAGGTTACGGACGACGCGGTTGTGCAGACGGCCACGGGCGGCGATTTCTGGCGCGGGGATCACGTTTCCGTGCTTATGGACATGACGCCCGGCGCGGAACCGGCGCGCGATATGATCGGCGCGGGCCAGTTTCACCTTGGCTTGAGCCCGGGAATTTCGGACGCGGCGGAGCGCAAGGGCGAAGCGTATGTGTGGCGTCCGTTGGCTGGGCCTCCGGCCGGGGCCAGGGTGGTCTCGCGCAAGACGGCCACGGGCTATGTTATCGAGGCGTTTGTGCCGTGGTCCGGCCTGGGAGTCAAGGCGCCAGTGATGAACCAGGACGCGAACTTCGAGGTGTTCGTTTCCGACACGGATTCGCTGCCGCCCAAGCAGGAAAGCCTGATCACCGTGGACACGCGTCCGTGGGCCATGAGCCGCGCCAGATTGAACCCGGTGGTCTTCGGTGACGGCAACGGCAAGGGCGCTCCGCCGACGCGGACCATGGCTCTGCTGGGCAAGGGAGAGGCGGCCGAGGGCAAGACGCTGCAGGTGAAATTTGTCGCGCCGGTTATTCCCGCGGGCAAGGAGCCCTATGTGTTCTTTACGGCGCGTATTGATCGGCCCAAAGTGGCGGGCTACCGCTCTCGGTCGCTGGAAGTGCTTGTGAACGGCAAACGCGTGGAAGGGCGCCGCTTGTCCAATCGGCCGCCGGCCTCCTACACGATGTCGGGCAAGGAAGCCACGTTCGTCGCGCCCGATGGATTCATCACCATGCCCTACGCGCCCTCGGCCAAGGCGTTCGACGAGAACCCGCACTACGCTCTTGTGGGGCAGGTCAAGGGCTGCGAGTTCGAGTTCAATATTGCGGGTCTGCTCACGGAAGGTGAGAACACGCTGAGCTTTCACAACATATCTGAACTTGACGCGCGCTACCCGATGGTGGCGGTCATCGAGGGCGTGGAACTGCGGCTGAAGTCGCCACTGGCGCCGCCCCCGCCGCCCAAGCCCGCGCCTGCGGGCGATCTGCCCGTGTATGAGCCCGCCGCGTCCAAGACCGTGGTTTACGGCGATCTCAAGACGCAGGGCGCCAAGCTGTCGTTCTCCGTGGCTGGGGAGACGTACAACGTGTCCAGCGAGTTCAGCGCGCCAGACGGCAAGTGGCGCGAAGGGGCTTCGGCCTTTTACTCGCACAAGCGCCAGGTGGTGGACCATGGCGAATGGATCGAGGTGCGCGACACTTTTAAGAACCTGACCGGGGAGAATCTGCCCTTGCTGAGCCGCCACAAAATGGTTCCCGCGTCCAAGCCTGAAGCCTTTTGGCTGGCAGGAAACAAGATGCCAGGCCGCGTGGGCAAGTCGGGCTCGCCGTCCAATCCTTCGGCCTTCCTGACAACGGCCAGGAGTGGGGCGGGCCTTGTGGCCAGCGACGACGTGTTCCGCGTTCACAGCTTCCAGGCGGCTGAAGACGACGGCGTGAGGCTTGGCGACGGCGAGCTTGTGTTGCGGCCTGGCGTGGAATACACGGCGGAATGGATGATCGTGCCCGTGGCGGCCCCGGACTACTGGGCGTTTGTCAACGCCGCCCGGCGCGCGATGGACGCCAACTTCACGCTCAAGTACCAGTTCGCGTTCATCTCCCACCGCAAGCCTCTCAATGAGTGGCCCGACGACCGGCTGAAGCAGTATATCGAGTTCAAGGGCGCCGACATCGTCTGCCAGGGCATTGTGTTGGGCAAGTACAAAGGCCAGTACCCTCATGGCGTGGCGTTCAGCCTGATGTCCGACAAGTATGACTTCTACACCGTCTTCATGGACCGTCTCAAACGCATGTTCCCCGACGGCCGCGTCAAGCATAGCATCTACTATCACTGTTTCCTTGACGTCATCGAGGAAAACGAGCAGAAGTTCAAGGATTGTTGGACTGTTGACTGGGCGGGCAACCACCTAACCTATGGCGGCAAGGCGTCCCTGATGCTCTACGTGCCCACTATGGATAACGCCTGGGGCAAAGCCACGGCCGAGGGCATTGACATTCGGCTCGACAAGATCGGTACCCAGTGCATCTACTGGGATGAGTTCGACTGCTCGTCGGCGTCGTACACCTACAACTGCTGGGACGGATGGAGCGGCGACGTGGACCCCAAGACCCTGAAGATCAAGCGTCTCAAGGCGTCGGTGCATCTGGCGGCGCTGGACTGGCTTGTTTTCCAGGCCAAGCGGATCATGGCGCGCGTGCCGCTGATCGTCAACGGCCCGCCGCAGTCCCGCACCGTCGCGAGGCTCAAGATTCAGAACTTCGTGGAGACGGGCAGCATCTCCAACTGCAGCCGCACGATTCTGCACAGCCCTGTGGCGTTGGGTGACCACCTGACCGAGAAGACGGAGGTCGACGCCTACAACGTCATGCGCAAGGCCCTGAGTCACGGCTGCCTCTACAACTGGTACAGCGATCTCGTCATTCCGACTCATGCTTCCCTCGCGTGCTACATGTTCCCCTTCACGCCCATTGAGCTGCACGAGGGCTGGATCGTGGGCAAGGAGCGTATCCTGGCCAACCGGAGCGGACTGTTCGGTTGGGGAGATACAAGCGGCTTCACCTGGCATGTGTTTGATGCCGACGGCAAACCGACGGACGGCAAGGAAGTGAAGCGGGTCGTCCGAGACGGCAAGGCGTACGCGGAGTTCCGGGCGCCGGAAGGGTATTGCGTGGCGATTGTCCGAGAGCAATAGGGGCGCCCTCCGCGATAGAAGCAGCGTAGCGCCAAATCGAAGCGCACCGCGACTGACCTGGGCAGCAACGCGGTCCATGAGACAGCCGAGGAAAAGACGCTGACGCCCTAACAGCCTGTTGAAATGCCGGCCTGTTCCCGGAACACATTGCGATCCCGCCGTTGGCGGGCTGAGGTGCCATGTCCCCGCTGGCGCTGTGTCTTTTTGAACGGGCCGCTAAGCCCACCCGGCCGGGTGACGGCGGACCGGATCGTGCGGCGGACGTACTGGCCGACAACGCTCTACCTGCAAGGGTGGGCGAGCCCGGACGAGCTGGCGCGCGAACTGGCCTAGCTGCAAGAAGAGGCGGCGCGCAAAAATAGAAGCGCCTCGCAGTTACCCTGCCCTAACCGGCGGTAGGGGAGAGTCTCCCCCCACACATCTTTGGCCCAGCCCCCCGGCGCAACAGCCTTTCCCCCGCGCCGCCAGCCTTGCGCAGTGAACCGCGCTCAATCCGTCGCCACGCCTTCGCGGCAACTCCAGGGCCGAACGGTTTTGACTTCAGTAACCGGATTTGACCTGCGGGTCAAAGCCGCTCCCTTATGATCGCTTGGGGTCAATTCAGGCCTTCGGGAAGCGCAAGGACCGCACTCGGCCATTCCGGAAGTCCTTCTTGGGGCAAAACCCTTTCCCTCTTCTCCCAGTCGCTTGCTGTCACGTCACTTGTGGACAAGGCAAAAGGCTCCTTGACACAGCGGGCGAGATGGAGTATTAATCTCATAATCACACTTATGATCGCTGAATCGTCTCAAAGTCTCTAAGGTTTGAGGATGGGCGCAAACAGGACCCCAGTTCACGAGACGATAGCCACGCACTACCGTGGGCTGATTCTTTCCGGCCGCATCCAGCCGGGGGAGCGCCTGCCGCCGGTGCGGGACGTTGCCCGGCGTATGAAGGTCAGCATCACGCCTGTTAAGACGTCGTACCGGAAGCTCGAACAGGAAGGGCTTATCTTCCAGCGTCGGGGCGCTGGGGCTTTTGTGGGGACGTCGGCTATCCAAGCGCCGGCCAGTCTCGAGATTGGTGTCATTTTTCGTGAAGTCGGCGGTTGGACCGAAGACGACAACTATGGACTCCAGGTCTTCCTGGGGGTTCAAGGCGCCCTTGAACAAGGGGGGCACCGCACGGCGCTGGCGACGCTGCCTTCGCGGTGTCCAAGCAAGGCTGACCTCGAACAATTGGTCGAGAAGATGCTCTACGCCCCTCCGCATGGCTTTGTCTTGGACGAACGCGTGCCTGATGGCATTGTGGAGCGCCTGGCCGCGTCGGGACGGCCTGCCGTGGTGATTGGCCGGCGGGTCTCCATCGAGGCCGCCAGCGCGGCCGTGTGCGATATGCGCGGCGCCGGCGAGGCCGCGGCGCGCCACTTCCTCGAGATGGGCCACCGATCCGTCGCCTGCCTGTGGCGCACGGACTGGTGCGGCGACGAAGCCGCTCAAGCCTTCCTGAACGTTATGGCCGACAACGCCGCGGCCGTAGCCCCCAGCCACACGGCCATGGCCGACCTGTTCAGCGCCCCGCAAGACGTCATCTACGGCGTCTTCCGTGGTGTCATGTCCCATCCTCCCGTGCCCACCGCTGTCTTCTGTACAGATGACCGCATTGCGAGAGCCTTCTCGGCCTGGGCGCGGGAGAGCGGGCTGCGCATTCCCCAGGACGTGTCCTGCGCCGGAGTCATGGACCTGGCCATGGCCGCGATTAACGACCCGCCGCTCAGCACGTTCCGGTTCAACCCGGAAGCGCTGGGCAGAGCAGCCGTGGAGGAAGTCGTGGCCTGCTGTCGCGACTCGCAGCGCAAGCCCGGCGCTCGTCTGGTCCCTGGCGAATGGGTAGAACGGGGCTCTGTCGCGCGCATCTTGTGCGCTGTCCCGGAAACCCCTCGCCTTTCAGGAGCGAACTCGATGTTGCGGCCGCGCTAATGTACTGTCCAAGAAACGCCTTGCGTTTCCCGGACAGCACAGGGCCAAAGCCAACTTTTTGCAGTGGCGTAAGCTGCAGACATCGGCTGACTATGGATTAGTTGCGTGGCGCGCTGGTTTCCGCAACTTATCGCAGGCAACTGGCGACATGAACTTGGATCAGTCCAGCAGGTTGTTTCAAAAGTGCTTGCTTGCGCAGATGTGCCGCTATTTCGCAAGCAAGCAGCAGGGTTTGGATTTGCGTGATGTTGTGTGTCGGGAACCGGAAAGCGGTTTCTAGCGGCCCGTTGAAAAAGAAACCGCGTCGGCGGGGACATGTTTCGGAGGCCCGCCAACGGCGGGATCGCAACGTGTCCCCGGAACAGACGCGACATTTTCAGCAGGCTGCTGCTAGGACACGAATCCAGATAGGAGGCGCACCTATGAGAACGTCCGATCTTCGCTCATTCCTCAGCTTCGGCTTCACTCTCATCGAGTTGCTCGTCGTGGTGGCGATCATAGCGATTCTTGCCGCCATGCTGCTGCCAGCCCTGCAATCCGCCCGCGAAAAGGCCCGCCGCGCTTCCTGCCTCACGAACCTCAAACAGACTTCAACGGCGCTGGAGTCCTACTGTGGCGACTATGGCCAATACTACCCCTGCTCGCCCGCCTGGGGCGGCCCCACGTGCGGCATGCGCGCCAATGCCCTTGCCGGAGACGGATGGATAGGCGTTGACGCGGGCATCGCGGGCGAGGACGGTCAGAAGGTCCGCACCGGCGGCACCTACGCCCAGAGCACGTCCGCCACGCAGCTCTACGACATCACGCCCATGACGTACTTCCGCACGCTCTTTTCCGGATGTCCGGATACGACGCCCGCCATGACAGGATCCCAAACCATCCGCGCCAAGGGACTGCGCAACCTGGCGCCCAGCGGCCTCGGCTGTCTGGCCGAAGGCGGCTACGCGCGCGACGTCCGCGGCTTCTTCTGCGCCAGCTCAGGCGACAACATGCCCGCCGACAGCGCACTTTACTTGGCAATGCCCGACGCAGACGTGGCTTGCACGCTGGGCGAACTGAAGAAGGTCGGCGGTTTCGACTCGCGCTCCATCACCCACGGCGATTGGGCCGGCCATGCGCAGAGCGTTGTCACGATCCACAGCGTGTCGCTGACGCTGACGGCGCGGTTCCTGTCTGTGCAAGGCAGCTACAATTACCGCAACGTGCCCTGCTCATTTCTTGCGCAGAACGGCAACGCGGGTACGCCGTGGAACCGGGCGACGGCCACCTTTGATCCTGGCATCGGCGCCAGCGCCGGCCTCACCAAGCCTCTCGTTCTTACCACGGCGGGCGCGCCTCCCTTCAAGACCCAGCGACAGCTCAGCTCCCGCGCCATCGTGTCCGACTCGTTCTCCCAGCCAGGCCGCCTTGACGGCAGCGGCAATCTCCACCCAGTGGCCATGACGGTGGGCAAGGGCATCTACGCGCATCGCGACGGTTACAACGCGCTCTTCGGTGACGGCGCGGCCAGATGGCACGGCGATCCACAGCAGCGGATCGCGTGGTGGCCCGGCGTGTACGGCGTCGGCGCCAGCCCCAAGCTCACGTCCTTCGCGGCTTCCGCCCAGCGCGGCGGCCTTGTGGTGTTCGCCTGGCCTGACGGGCAGTACTCCTACAACGCGAGCTACCTTTCCTCATCCACAGTCTCCGTTCAGGATAGCGGCCGCGTCTGGCGGCTCTTTGATCTGGACGCCGGCATGGACGCGAACGCGGACTGAGACCGGCTGCCTTCCGGCGGCTTGGCGCCGATTCCCTGGCTGGACTCACAACCCGGCGCGGGCCAGCGCGCTCGTCGGGCGGCGCCGCGACAAGGAGAACACGGCATGACGCGAGCGTGTGTCGGCCTGGGGCTGGCGTTGGGGTTTGTCTTGGCGTACGCAGCGGGGTCGCAGGCTGCCCCAGGCCAGGCGTTCGTCGAGGTGTCGGCCATTCAACAAACCTGGGACTCGTGGGGTGAGGCCTGGGTTGACTTCGGCGCGGCCATGAGACAGCAGAACGTAAGCGGAGTCTTTGACCCAGACTCCGTGCGTGTCGTTGCGGTCGGCCAAAATGGCCGGCCGGCGTCTGTCATGGCGCATGCGCGCTTCATGCCGGGGACCGGCTTTGACGCGGCCACCAAGGCTGTGGGGCGTGTCGTTTGGCTTGTGCCTGGCGACGGCATCCCATCGAATGACATGGCCGTGGACGCGGAGGGATGGGTCATCCTCAAGTCTAAGAA
>CAYYEE010000191.1:0-8023 GCA_964470775.1 uncultured Planctomycetota bacterium
ACACAACACAGCGAGGGCGCTGTGCGAGGCAATATTGAGGAGGACGGGGTGATGGGGCAACTGGCCATGTTGCCGGAGATAACCGTGGACGTGCGGCGGTTGGAACGGCTAAAGCCTTTGTCTGCGGCGGAGAGGCTTGAGGTGATCCTGGCGCTTGAACTGGACAGCCGGAACAGGCTCTTCCGCCGTTGCCAAGCCCCACGACCCCAAGCCCGAGAACCCCAAAACGGAGGAACCTGGCATGTCGGAGCGATGCAACGTCTGTGGCAAAGACGGTTTCACACCGGCCGGCCTCAAAATCCACATGGGCAAGGCGCACAATAACGGGCAGGCGGTCGCGGTCCACGCGCCCGGCCCCGCGACCCAGGCCAAGCCCAACGCCGGCGCCTGTCGCTACTGCGGCCGCATGTGCCACCCCAAAGGCCTCAAAAGCCACGAGAAGTCCTGCTGCCCCGCGCCTAACGCCAAGACGCAGGAACTCGTGGAAGCGCAGATGGCGCGGGAGATTCACCGCGGCCAGTTCGCCACCACGAACAATCCCCCGCCGCCAGTCTCTCAGCCGGCACACACCGCCACGCTCAGCGCCACGCTGGCGGACCTGGAAACGACCCTGCGCGAGCGGCTGCAGCAGACCATGCGCGACTGCCTGGCTCTCATAGACGCCGCCGACGCCATGCGCGAGGCCGCCAACCGCGAGGCAAAGGTGAGGAGGCAGGTGGGCGCGTGAGCATGGCAACGGCAATCCACCGCCTGGCCCAGTGTTGCCGCGCGGCCGAATGCGCTCGCGCCGCGGAGTGCCCCAAGAGCACGGCCCACGCGGTGACGCCGGCGTGCAACAGCAGTTCGACATGCTACGACGCGCAGCCCTATGTGGACGGCGGTGTGCGCGTGTGGTGTGACCTGGTGGAAAAACCCAAGGAGCGAGCGATGGCAAAGAAGACGAAGAGGCCGGACAACATCTCGATGGCTCTGGATCGGGCAAAAGCGCAAGCCAACGCTGGGGCCGGACAGGAGCCGAATCAAGCCACAAGCCCCAAGCCCCATAACTCGGGCGTTGTTGACGAGATTCGCGAACTGCCGGTGGACCTGGTGGATCCGAACCCAGCCAACCCCAGGCAGATTCAAGAGGATAGCCCGAAATTCAAGGAACTACTGGAGAGTGTGAAGGCGTCTGGCGTCAAGTTGCACGTGATGGTCTGTCCACATCCAACCAAGTCCGGACACTACCATCTCATTTCTGGCGGCCGCCGGCTGCGCGCCGCGCAACTGGCCAACCGTGCCACGATCCCGGCCATCGTGAAACACGGGCTGACGGAGCAAGAGGCGTTTGACCTGTGTTTCTTCGAGAACTGGGGCCGCGAGGATCTGACGCCGCTTGAGGAGGCCGCGGCCGTCCGGATATTGATGGTCCGCCACGGCGGAAACGCGCAAGCCGTGGCGGATATTTTGGGGAAGCCGCCGCGCTGGGTCGTCATGCGCGACCGAATGAACGACCTTGCGCCGGAATGGCGGCGATTGGCCGAAACAGACGGCCGTGTGAGCCAATGGACAGCGTCCATGTTGGCTCTTATCGCTCGATATCCGGAGTCCGAGCAGAAGCTGCTCGCATCCAGCGACGCTTCCTTTTGCCGCACAGCCGGCGATTTGGAGCGCTGGCTTGACGAACACGACAGGAAACTGAGCGCGGCGCCGTGGAAGCTCGGCGCTCCCGACATTGCGGGCGCGCCGGCATGTAACGATTGCCCAAACCGCAGCGACCGGCAACCTTTGCTCTGGGAGGACGCTGAATCAGTCAAAGGCGCTCCGTCGCGGTGTCTGGACAGCTCTTGTTGGGCTCGCAAACTGGAAGCGGCCCTGGCCTCAAAAGCCGCGTCCATGACCGCCGAGTGCGGCAAGGCCGTGTTGATTTCCGACGGCCGCACCGATATTCCTGATGCCGTGATTGAAGCCGCGCATGGGGCAAAGGTCTTGTCCTCGTGGTATGTCAATCCGGTGAAGAAGTCCACCCCTGGCGCAATTCCGGCGCTATACGCCAGCGGCCCGCAGGCTGGAAGGCGCACATGGATATTGCCGCCCGATCACAAGGAGGCCTATGCCAAGCCCAGCAGGACCATGGCCCAAAAAAAGGACGCTCTAAACCGGAAACGCTGGGCTGAGGTCAACAGGCGGATTCTGGAGCGCGTCGAATCCGCCGTCATGCAGGAATGGGGGCCGGCCCGCGTCCTGAATTTGATAGGTCTCTTTGGCTGCGAGGCGGCGATGTGCGTCAACGACATTCTGGATGGATTGAAGATCGAATTGCAACGCGGCGGCGATGAGCCCGTTGCGCCATTGAGCGCGCGAGAGGGGCTGGCTGTCATGATTCACCGCAGACTGCGCGTCAACGGCCCTGCCACGCAGATGGAGGATTTTCGCATCGGACTGACCAAGGCCATGGCCAGTCTGTGCGGCGAGGACCCCGATGCGATCTTCCGCGAGGTGAGCGAATCCAAGGGCTTTCGCGAGCCAGCCTCATGGACCAAACGAAACGCGTCAGAGACCACGGAGGACACGGAGAGCACAGGCGTGAGATAGGAGGGCATCGTGGACGGCAGGAGCGTGAGCTTGCAGATCGGCTTCTGGGTGGATCCGGACTTTGGCGGGATGAGTCCTGGAGCGAGGCTGTATTACCTGTGGCTGTGGACATGCGAGCACGCGCACGGGGTTACGGGCATTGGGGAGGCGAGCCTGACCGTGCAGATGGCGGAGACGGGGATGACGGAGGAAGAGATCGAGAGAGCCCGAACGGAACTGGCGGGCAAGGTGCGCTGGTTTGACAAGCACCGGTGGTGGGTGGTGGGACGGGCGCGGCGGACTTGCTACACCAAGGCCGGCAGCAGAGCGACAAGCTGGCGCGTTGCGCGCGCAAGTTTCTTCTCACGCTGCGGCCGGACGAACGCGCGGCGTTTCTGGAGGTGTACCCTGACCTGGCTCCAGGCGGCTGTTTGTCCGAATCCTCGGCCGCAGGCCAGTCCGGGGACGCCCTGGGAGAATGCGGCTCCGGCGAGGCGCGCCACACAGCGGGGAGCCGCCCGCCGGCGCGGGAGTGGGATAGCTGGGAGCTGGCGGCCGTGGTGGCGGAGAGTCCCATTGGATGGCGCGACGCGCTCGTGCAGCGGGCGAAGGCATTGATTAAGTACGAACCGGCGCGGAGTTTGGCCACGATTCTGGACGTGGCGCGCGGCCGCGACCGGCCGGAGGACACGAACCAGGCCATGGAGCGCGTCTTTGGTCGTCTGCGCGGCAACAAGCCGCCGAGCGATGTCCACTATCAGGAGGCGAAGCAGAAGCTGGCGGCGAGAGCGAGGAGGGCGGGATGACGCGGCAATCAATTTGATAGGAGACCGTGATCGTGAACGGCGACCAGGCGGGGACGGACAGGAGTGGCGATGGACGCACGGCGGCGGTTTTCCGGGCGTCGTGGTCGGCATGGATGCAGGCTCCGGCGCTATTGAACGCACGGGAGTGCTGGCAGGCGCGGCACAAACGCACGACTCGGACACGGGCGGCG
Organism: uncultured Planctomycetota bacterium; assembly: GCA_964470775.1. Taxonomy (GTDB): domain Bacteria; phylum Planctomycetota; class Brocadiia; order CAIUPP01; family CAYYEE01; genus CAYYEE01. The sequence goes on from CAYYEE010000191.1 coordinate 3,551, forward strand.
GCGAAGTTGCTGACGATGGAGGCGTTTGGGCGATTCTTGAACAGCGACGAGATTGGTCTGCTGCTGATGTCCGGCAGCCGGTATGTCGCCACGATTGACATGACACGTCATGGGGAGCGCAGACTGGATGACGACAACTTGGAATCATGCTTCAAGGCGATTCGAGACGGCATTGCGGACGCCTTGGGCGTTAATGATGCGAGCGACAGAATGGTGTTTCGTCCGCACCAGAAGACAGGGGCGGACGCCCAACGGTCGCGTGACGGGAGGAACTGGATCGAGGTGGCGATTGTGATTGAGGAGGCTGGAGTGGAGGCGAAAGATCAGGCGCGAACGACGCAAAAGCAGAAGCCGCTTGGGATGGAGCCGCTGATGCTGGACGCAAAGGCCGTTGGCGCGCTGCTGGGATGCAGCGCGACGCATGTACGCCGCAGAGACGACTTGGGCGAGATTCCGACGCCTCTGAAGATCGGTAAGCTTGTGAGATGGAGGCGGGAGGAGTTGGAGGCGTGGATCCGCGCAGGGTGTCCGCGACGCGTGAACTGGACATGGAGCCCGGCTAACAACTGACGCCTTGGCGCTAGGCTTGGCGCGGGGTATAATGCCTGCGCTGAACCTGGTGGAGGCGGGGAGCGTGAACTTGATCCGGCAGCAGTACAAGGCGCGAGACGGCCAGACGCGCAAATGCGAGCGCTGGTACATCCAGTTCCGCCTGCCGGACAGGCGGCGCGTGCGCCTGGCCGCTTTTGCCGAGAAACGGGCGAGCGCGGACCTGGGGCGGCGCATCGAGGAGCTGGTTAGCCTGCGCTGTGTTGGCGCGGCGCTGCCAGCGGATGTGCGTTTGTGGCTGGATGGGCTTGAGGAGCGATTGAAGAGGAAGCTGATTGAGCTTGGTCTGGCCACGGCGGACGAGGCCAGGCCGCGCGCCGGCATCGAGGAGGCGGTGGACGCTTACCTGGCCCATTTGCGCGCCAAGGACGATGGTGAAAGCCACATACGGCGGACTTTGATGCATTTGGAAACAGCGGCCAAGGCGCTTGGGTGGAGACGGCTCTCTGATATCCGCGCGGAGGCGTATATGCAATGGCGCACGGCAAGGAAATTGGCCGGGGCGGCGCCACGGACGCTAAACGCGCACCTGGCCAGCGCCAAGGGATTCAGCACATGGGCATGGCGTAGCGGGCGCACGCCGGAGGACCCGATGCGCATGGTGAGCCGCTTGAATGAGGCTCTGGACCGCAGGCGTGTTCGCCGGGCGCTGGACGAGGAGGAGCAGGAGGCGCTGGTAATCTCGGCCAGGCGGAGCCAGCGTGTCTGGCGCGGTCAAATTGACGGTCCTGCGCGGGCAAGGCTGTACCTGCTGGCCATGACGACGGGACTTCGCTGGGCTGAGATTGTTAGCCTGCGCGTGGCGGACGTTGCGCTGGATACGCATCCGCCCACGGTGACGGTGAGGGCTGGATATAGCAAGCGGCGGCGCGAGGATGTATTGGCGTTACGCTCGGACGTCGCGGAGGAGCTGCGTCTCCAAGTGGAGGGCAAGGAGGCGGAAGACAGCCTGTTTGGAGTAACCTTATACGCCCGGCCGTCCGAAATGCTGTCGGCGGATATGGCGGAGGTAGGAGGCGACGCTGATGGACTGGACTTTCACACATTGCGGCACACATTCATCAGCGCACTGGCCAGGGCGGGAGTACATCCGAAACTGGCAATGGACCTGGCTAGGCACAGCGACATCAACCTGACCATGCGAGCATATAGCCATACGGTGATGGCGGACCGCGCGCGGGCCGTGGAGAGTCTGCGCGTAGGCGGCTTACACCAGGGCTTACACCAAACAGGGGGCGCTACAGGTGTCGCGTGAGCGCGGCTGGACGGGATGGACTGGGAGTGGGACGTCGTAAATGGATGCGTGTACGGGCGAGGATTGGCGAATGGCGCGCACAGGACGCGGATGCAGGACGAACATTCGGGCCCATAGCTCAATGGCAGAGCAGGGGACTCATAATCCGTTGTCTTAACACCGCAAACCTTTTGACTACAATGCTTTGTGTTGTGCAAATAACATGCCATACACCAGGACTTACACCAAAAGGCTGAAAAATCCTGGCCGTAACTCTCCTTTTGGTTGTCCAAACCCGGCTGAAAATGGGGCAAAACCGGGTCCTTCCTGGTGTTTTTTGCGGCCGGGAAGTGGTCAATCTAACCGCCAGCGCCGCTATGAGTTGCTTTTCCGGGTGTCCCTGTCCCAGGAGGTATCGCATGCCCAGCCGCAAGTCGACTGCCACCGTTGCCCCGCATGACGCGCGCGCGCGCGCGAGCGACCTCACCCCCAATCGCCTCAATCCCCGAGACATCACCCCTGACGCCGCTGTCTCGCTCGCGCGCTCCATGCGCGAACTCGGCGACCTGTCTCCCATCATCTTCAACACCACCACTGGCCGTCTCGTGGGCGGCCATCAGCGCCTCTCGCAGCTCCCCCCCGACGCGCCCCTCACGCAGACCGAATCCCTCCCCGCGCCCGACGCCGTGGGTACGGTCGGCTATGGCCACGTCGAAGCCCACGGCACGCGCTGGCCCGTGCGCTATGTGGCCTGGGACGCCGACCATGAACACCTCGCCATGCTCGCCGCCAACAGCCCCACGCTCCAGGGCCGCTTCACGGATTCCGCCGCGGCCATCGCCGCCGATCTGCTCACACGCCTGCCCGACCTCGTGGCGGCGCTCAACCTCAAGCCTCTCATCGCCGCCGAATCCTCCGGCGACATTGCGCCCCTGCCCATACCCAAGCCGATCAAGATGGTTTGGGCGCTCGTGGGCGTCCCGGCCGAACACTACCCGTCCATCGCCCCCCACCTCGATGCGCTTTCCCACGCGGAGCACGTCATCTATGACAGCACGATCCGCTAAAACAGACAACCACTCCCTCACGCTCAAACTCGATCTCCGCCGCCAGCTTCTCGCGCCATTCTCCGCCGCTCATCCGCTCCGGGTTCTCGATTGCTGCGCCGGCCATGGCCGCCTCTGGGCCGCTTTGCGCGGCGAGTTTCCCGTCGCCTCCTACCTCGCTTTCGATCTGCAACGCCGCCCCGGCGCCCTTCGCTGCGATTCCGCCCGTTGGCTCCACGACGTTCCGCTCACGGCCACGGTCGTGGACATTGACACATACGGCGAGCCCTGGCGCCACTACTTCGCGCTTCTCTCCGCTTCCTGGCCCCAGCCCGACATGCTCATCTTCCTCACACTCGGCCGCGGCCTGGGCAACATGGGCGCCGTGTCCGCCGAAAGCCTCGCCGCCGCCGGCATCCCGCCCAAATGGTCCCCACTCATGCCACGCGCCTCGGATGTTCTTCGCGATCTGCTCAACACCGCCTGTCTCTCCCTCTGCCACGCCCATGGCGCCCAGGTTGTCCAGTCTCTCCGCGCCAAACCACACGACGCCGCCACGCTCTATTTCGGCCTCTGGCTTCGCAAGGATTTGTCATAGATTCTTTGTTGACAAGTACTTGCGATGCGTGTATACTTCCTTCGGTGACTCAAATGAACCTGTCAACCCGGAGGACGCAAACATGAAGGCGCTCTACGAAACCTGCCGCCCTGCTACGCCCGCCTCCTGGCCACCGCCTGAAAGGAGCCCCACCATGTCCCACCAGTCCACGCTCTTCGCCCCCCCCCTCTCCGCTCCCATCCCCGGACAATCCAGTCCATCCGGTCAACCGTGTCCCGCCTCCGCCGCTGCCCCGCCCCCCGTCTCCGGCACGCGCGAGTGGGCCTCCCAATCCGCCAACTGCGTCACCGGCTGCCCCCACGACTGCCGCTACTGCTACGCCCGCTACAATGCCTGCGTCCGCTTCCATCGCGTCTCCCCCGCCGCCTGGCCCATCCCCCGCGTCCGTACCGACCAGCTCCGCCTCCGCTGGCAACGGCTCGACGGCGTGGTCATGTTCCCGACCACGCACGACATTACCCCAGACACGCTCGACGCCTGCCTGTACTTCCTCGCCAACATCCTCCGCCCCGGCAACCGCGTCCTGATCGTCTCCAAGCCACACCTCCCCTGCGTCCAGCGCCTCTGCGCCGATCTCCGCCCCGCCGCCGATCGCGTCCAGTTCCGCTTCACCATCGGCGCCGACGACGACGCGCTGCTGCGCTACTGGGAACCCGGCGCCCCGCCGTTCGCCGAACGCTTCGCCTCCCTGGCCCACGCCCACGCCGCCGGCTTCCGCACCTCCGTCTCCGCCGAGCCCCTGCTCGACGCCCCCAACGTCCAGCGCCTCGTGGACCGCCTCCGCCCTCACATCACCGACACGCTCTGGATCGGCAAGCTCAACTGCCCAGACTCGCGCATCCAGTCCCGCCCCGGCGACGACCCCGCCCGCGCCGTCTACCTGTCGGCCACATTGCGGGCCATCGAATGTACGCTGCGGCTGCTGAACGGCGAGACGTTCGACTACCTGCAAGAAGTCCACCGCC
>CAYYEE010000192.1:0-8021 GCA_964470775.1 uncultured Planctomycetota bacterium
GTGGAGGCGTTGCGCGCGGAGCAGGACCGGGTGGCGCGCCGGGCGCGGCACGGGGACGAGCTGCCGCCGGGCGTGCTGGAGATGGCGAAAGTCTACGTGGCGGTGAAGCGCAAGGCGCAGGTGGGCGACAAGATGGCGGGGCGCCACGGGAACAAGGGCGTGGTGTCGCGCATTCTGCCCGTGGAGGACATGCCCTTTCTTCCGGACGGGACGCCGGTGGACGTGGTGCTGAATCCGCTGGGCGTGCCGAGCCGCATGAACGTGGGCCAGATCCTCGAGACGCACCTGGGCTGGGCGGCGAGGACGCTCGGGTTCCGGGCCATCACGCCGGTGTTTGACGGGGCGCGCGAAGAGGATATCTGCGCGTGTCTGCGCGAGGCGGGTCTGCCGGAGACGGGCAAGACGGCGTTGTACGACGGGCGGACGGGCGAGGCTTACGCGCAGGCGGTGACGGTGGGCTATCTGTACATGATGAAGCTGGACCACATGGTGGAAGAGAAGACGCACGCGCGCTCGACCGGGCCGTACAGCCTGATTACGCAGCAGCCGCTGGGCGGCAAGTCGCGCCACGGCGGCCAGCGCGTGGGCGAGATGGAAGTGTGGGCGATGGAGGCGTATGGGGCGGCGCACGCGCTGCAAGAGATGCTGACGGTGAAGAGCGACGACGTGGACGGCCGCGCGGAGATGCAGGAGAGCTTGATCAAGGGGCGGAACACCCTGGCCGCGGGCACGCCGGTGTCGTTTGACGTGCTGTCGAACGAAGTGCGGGGGTTGTGCCTGGACATGCGGCTTTCGCGCAACGGCCAGGCGGCGGGATGGGGGGGGGAGGATTCGCCGGAGGAGGAAGCGCGCCAGAGGGCTGCGCTGGCGCAGGCGGGGGCGGCCGGAGAGGCCGGCGGCCAGGAGACGGACGATCCAGACGAGGAGCGCGCCTTGTCGGACGCGGCGGGCGCGGAAGGCGAGGCGGACGACGCCTGAGGCGCCGCCTGGGCGTGTTTGCGCCAGGTCAGAAAGGAAGGTTCGCAGATGGTGGATACGACGTTCGAGAGAATCAACGACTTCACGGCGGTGAAGATTTCGCTGGCTTCGCCCGAGGACATCCGGAGCTGGTCCTATGGCGAGGTGAAGAAGCCGGAGACGATTAACTACCGCACGTACCGCGCGGAGAAGGACGGCCTGTTCTGCGAGCGCATCTTCGGCCCGGAGCGCGACTGGGAGTGCTTCTGCGGGAAGTACCGCGGCATGAAGCACAAGGGGATCGTGTGCGACCGATGCGGCGTGAAGGTGACGCACTCGCGCGTGCGGCGCAAGCGGATGGGGCACATCAGCCTGGCCGCGCCCGTGGTGCACATCTGGTTCTTCAAGGCCATGCCGTCGCGCCTGGCGACGGTGCTGGACATGAAGACGAGCGCGCTGGAGCGGGTGATCTACTTCCAGGACTACGTGGTGACCGAAGCCGGCGACACGCCGCTGAAGGTGGGCCAGCTCTTGACCCAGGCGGAGCACCGCCAGGCGGAAGAGGAGTATGGGACGCGGTTCACCGCGCAGATGGGCGCGGAGGCGGTGCGGCAACTGCTGCGGCAGATGAGCTTCAAGGACGTGGCGCGGGAGCTGCGCGAGGAGCTGAAGACGACGCGTTCGAAGCAGCGTCTGCGCGACATTATCAAGCGCCTGAAGATCATCGAAGACATCAACAACAGCGGGTGCAAGGCGGAGTGGATGGTGCTGGACGTGATTCCGGTGATTCCGCCGGACCTGCGTCCCCTGGTTTTGTTGGACAGCGGCAACTTCGCGACGAGCGATCTGAACGATCTTTACCGCCGCATCATCAACCGCAACAACCGCCTCAAGAAGCTGATCGACCTGAACGCGCCGGAAGTGATCATCCGCAACGAGAAGCGCATGTTGCAGCAGGCGGTGGACGCGCTGTTCGACAACCAGCGCAGCAAGCGGCCTGTGTTGGGCAGCAGCAACCGCCCGCTGAAGTCGCTGACGGACATGATCAAAGGCAAGCAGGGCCGGTTCCGCGAGAACCTGCTGGGCAAGCGCGTGGACTATTCGGCGCGTTCGGTGATCGTGGTGGGTCCTGAGCTGCGGATTGACTGCTGCGGCCTGCCGAAGAAGATCGCTTTGGAGCTCTACCAGCCGTTCATCATCCGGCGCCTGCGCGAGATGGGCATGGCGGAGACGATCAAGAGCGCCAAGAAGATGATCGAGCGCAAGGAGGAGCAGGTGTGGGACATCCTGGAGGAAGTGATCCAGGATCACCCCGTGCTGCTGAACCGCGCGCCGACGCTGCACCGCATGGGCATCCAGGCGTTCCAGCCCGTGCTCATCGAGGGCAACGCCATCAAGATTCATCCGCTGGTCTGCCGCGGGTTCAACGCGGACTTCGACGGTGACCAGATGGCCGTGCACCTGCCGCTGTCGGTGGAGGCGCAGGTGGAAGCGCACACGCTGATGATGGCGACGAACAACATCTTCTCGCCGGCGTCGGGCAACTCCATCATTGCTCCGTCGCAGGACATCGTGCTGGGCATCTACTACCTGACGGTGGACCGCCCCGGCGAGAAGGGCGAGGGGATGCGGTTCTTTGGGCCCGAGGACGCGATGCTGGCGTATGACGAGGGCAAGGTGGAGTTGCACGCCAAGGTGTACCTGCGCGAGACGGGGCGGCCCAACGTGCGCGACACCAAGGGCGTGAAGGAGCGTGTGAGCTGCAAGGACGCGAAGGACGAGACCAAGCAGACGGCGGCGGTCTATTACGAGACGACGGTGGGGCGCGTGATTTTCAACGACATCCTGCCGCCGGAGATGGACTACTACGACTGCGCGCTGGACAACAAGGGCCTGGACCGCATCATTCACGACTGCCACAAGCTGCTGGGCCGCAAGCGCACCATCGAGCTGCTGGACGCGATCAAGGCGCTGGGCTTCCGGCAGGCGACGCTGGCCGGGCTGTCGTTCGCGGTGACGGACCTGGTGATGCCGCCGGAGAAAGAGAAGATCCTGAAGGAGACGGAAAGCCGGGTGCAGAAGATTCAGCGCGACCACCAGCAGGGCGTGCTGACCGACGGCGAGCGCCACAACCTGATCATCGACGAGTGGACGCACGCGACGGAATCCGTGGCCAACGCGATGATGGACCGGCTGCGCTCGGACGTGCGCGACGGGATGCTGTACCTGAACCCGATCCGCCTGATGGTCGAGTCGGGCGCTCGAGGCAGCTTGCAGCAGATTCGCCAGCTCGCGGGCATGCGCGGTTTGATGGCCAAGCCTTCGGGCAAGATCATCGAGACGCCGATCAAGGCGAACTTCCGCGAGGGTCTGCGCGTGCTGGAGTATTTCAGCTCCACGCACGGCGCGCGCAAGGGTTTGGCCGATACGGCGCTCAAGACGGCCGACTCGGGTTATCTGACGCGCAAACTGGCGGATGTGGCGCAGAACGTCGTGGTGACGATGCAGGACTGCGGCACGCTCAACGGCATCACGAAGTCCGCGGTGCGGCGCGGCGAGCAGGTGGAAGTGCCGCTGGCGCAGGTGATCCGCGGCCGCGTGGCGCGCAACAATATCGTGAGCCACATCGACGACGAATTGATCGTGGCGGAGAACGAGCTTATCACGGAAGAGAAGGCCAAGCGGATCGAGGAGCTTGGGTACGAGAAGATTCTGGTGCGTTCTCCGCTGACGTGCGAGGCGCCGACGGGCGTGTGCGCCAAGTGCTACGGCATGGACCTGTCGCGCGGCGAGATGGTGGAGGAAGGGCTGGCGGTGGGGATCATCGCGGCCCAGTCCATCGGCGAGCCGGGCACGCAGCTTACCATGCGCACGTTCCACATCGGCGGCACGGCGAGCCGCAAGGTGGAAGAGTCGGAAGCGCGCGCCAAGCGGGCCGGCACGGTGCGGTTCTACAACTTGAAGGTGGTGCGCAATCCGGACAACGAGAACGTGGCGCTGACGCGGAACGGCGAAATCCACATCTTGGACGACAAGGGCCGCGAAATCGAGCGCATCAGCGTGAACGTGGGCGCGGAGATTCTGGTGGAGGAAGGCCAGAAGGTTCCGGCGCGCAAGCCGCTGGCGAAGTGGGACCCGCACATGATCCCGATCCTTTCGGAAGTGAAGGGTTCGGTGCGGTTCGAGGATATCGTGGAGAACAAGACGGTCCGCATGGAAGTGGACCCGAACAGTGGTTCGCGCCGGCGCGTGATCATTGAGCACAAGGGCGACTTGCACCCGCAGATCATGGTGGAAGACGAGAACCACAACATCCTGGGCGCGTACAGCATGCCGGAAAAGGCGTTCATCGAGGTGAACGAGGGCGACAAGGTGAGCCCGGGCAGCCTTTTGGCCAAGACGCCGCGCGAGTTGATCGGGACGCAGGACATCACCTCCGGTCTGCCGCGCGTGACGGAGCTGTTCGAGGCGCGCAAACCCAAGGACCCGGCGGTGCTGAGCGAAATCGACGGCGTCGTGGAGATCGGCGAGATCAAGCGCGGCAAGATGAGCATTGTCGTGCGCAACGAGAGCGGCTTGGAGCGCGAACACATTATCCCGCGCGGCAAGCATATCCGCGTGCACCGCGGCGCGCACGTGCGCGCGGGCGAGCCGCTGACGGAAGGCCCGCTGGTTCCGCAGGATATCCTGCGCATCAGCGGCGAAGAGGACTTGCAGATCTATCTTCTGCGCGAGATTCAGAGCGTGTACCGCTCGCAGAACCAGCGCATTGACGACAAGCACATCGAAATCATTATTTCGCAGATGCTGCGCAAGGTGCGCGTGTCGGAAGAGGACTCGGGCGACACGAAGTTCCTGCCGGGCATGCTGGTGGACCGGTTCGAGTGGCGCGAGGAGAACCGGCGCGTCCAGCAGCTCGGCGGCCGTCCGGCGCAGGCGCGTCCGGAGTTGATGGGCATCACCAAGGCGTCGCTGCAGTCGGATTCGTTCCTTTCGGCGTCGTCGTTCCAAGAGACGCCGAAGGTGCTGACGGAAGCGGCGCTGGCGGGCAAGACGGACAACCTGAAGGGCCTGAAGGAGAACGTGATTCTGGGCCGGCTGGTGCCGGCGGGAACGGGCTTCCGGGCCCACCTGAACGCGGTGGTGGCCAAGCCGCCGCTGCCTGAGGGTGAAGAGCAGATCGAGCCGCCGGCCGAGTCGCCGGCGGAAAAGCCGGCCGAGGCGTGAGATCGGTCCGGCCGGTGTTGACTCGAAGCCAGCGAGTGGCTAGAATATAGCGCTCTGCGCATGAAACAAGATGCGCTGGGAGAACCGCCTGCCGGGCGCGGGGCGGGGACGGCGCATGGAACGAGGAGGAGTCGAAACGTGCCGACGATGAACCAACTGGTCCGCAAGGGCCGCAAGATTGAGCCGAGGCGGTCGAAGCGGCCGGACCTGGAGGAGAATCCTTTTAAGCGCGGCGTGTGCTTGCAGGTGATGACGCGCACGCCCAAGAAGCCGAACTCGGCGCTGCGGAAGGTGGCGAGGGTGAGGCTGAGCAATGGCCGCGAGGTGACGGCGTATATCCCTGGCGAGGGCCACAACCTCCAGGAGCACTCCATCGTTCTGGTGCGGGGCGGCCGCGTTCGCGACCTGCCTGGCGTGCGTTATCACATTGTTCGCGGCGTTTTGGACGCGACGGGCGTTGAGGCTCGCCGCCGGTCTCGTTCCGCGTATGGCGCCAAGCGGCCCAAGTGACCTGGGCGGCGGATAGGGAGCGTTTAGAACATGGCACTGAAGTTCCGCAGCACATCTGTTTATTTGAAGCCGGATGTCAAGTTCAAGGACATGCTGGCTACGAAGTTTATCAACTGTCTGATGCACGACGGCAAGAAGTCGGTGGCGGAAGCGGTGTTCTATGACGCTCTGGACCTGCTAGCGAAAAAGATCGAGGGCGTGGCGCCGATCGACGTGTTCCGCCAGGCCGTGAACAACGTGCGGCCGAAGATCGAGGTTCGCTCGAAGCGCGTGGGCGGCGCGACGTATCAAGTGCCGATGGAAGTGGCGGCTAACCGCGCGACATCGCTGGCGATCCGGTGGATTCTGCAGGCGGCGCGGGCGAAGAAGGGCCGTGCGATGTGCAGGCGGCTGTCGGACGAGCTGGCGGACGCTTACAACCGCCAGGGCGCCGCTTACACCATGCGCGAAAACGTGCACAAAATGGCAGAAGCCAACAAGGCTTTCGCGCACTTCGCCTGGTAAGACCGGCGTCCGGAGAGTCCGGGTTCTCGAATTGCCGTTCTGCGCGCCTGCCTGGCGCTGTGGCCTGGCGGGCGCGGGTTTTGGTGGGGGGCGGCGTGGAGGCTGGAACGGGGGAGAGGTGGCGCTCCGGCCGCGGAGGCCGTGCTTGCGGGTTCAATGGATCGGCTATGAAATCTCGCCTGGAAAAATTGCGCAACATCGGGATCGCGGCCCACATTGACGCGGGCAAGACGACCACGACGGAGCGCATTTTGTACTACTCGGGCTGCATCCACCGGGCGGGGGACGTGGACGACGGGAACACAGTGACCGACTGGATGGCGCAGGAGCAGCGCCGGGGGATCACGATTACGTCGGCGGCGGTGTCGCTGGCGTGGCGCGATTGCGAGATCAACCTGATCGACACGCCGGGCCACGTGGATTTCACGGTTGAGGTGGAGCGGTGTCTGCGGGTGCTGGACGGGGCGGTGGTGGTGCTGTGCGGGGTGGGGGGGGTGGAGGCGCAGACGGAGACGGTGTGGCGCCAGGCGGACCGGTACCACGTGCCGCGCATCTGCTTTGTGAACAAGATGGACCGATTGGGGGCGGACTTTGAGAAGGTGGTGGGCGAGATCGAGGACCGGCTGGGCGCGGTGGCGTTGGTGGCGCAACTGCCCATTGGCCGCGAGCGGGATTTCCGCGGGGTGGTGGACCTGGTGAGGATGAAGGCGCATTTCTTTGAGGGCGAGGGACAGGACACTCGCCGGGTGGAGGGGGAGATTCCGCCGGAGATGGCTGAAGAGGCGGCGCTGGCGCGGGAGTCGCTGGTGGAGAAAGTGGCGGAAGAGGTGGACGCGGTGGGGGAGTTGTTCATCGCCGAGAAGCCGGTGGGCGCGGAGGCGCTGCGCGCGGGGATCCGCGAGATGGTGGTGAACAACAAGGGCGTGGCGGTGTTCTGCGGTTCGTCGCTGCGGTTCCGCGGGGTGCAGCTTCTGATGGACGCCGTGTGCGATTACCTGCCATCGCCGCTGGACGTGCCGCCGGTGGAGGCCAAGCTGGTGAAGACGGGCAAGCCGGTGAAATGTCCGGTTGATCCGGAGGCGCCGCTGGCGGCGCTGGCGTTCAAGATCGCGGCGGACCGGCATGATGACCTGACGTACGTGCGGGTGTACTCGGGGACGCTGCGTCCGGGGCGGCGGCTGTACAACCCGAACAAGGACGTGAAGGAGAACGTGTCGCGGGTGTACCGCATGAGGGCGAACCGGCGCGACGAGGCGGTGGACGCGGCGGGGCCGGGCGACATCGTGGGCGTGGTGGGCTTTCGCCAGACGACGACGGGCGACACGCTGTGCGAGGGGGCGCACCCGATTCTGCTGGAGGACATGCGCTTCCCGCAGACGGTGATTGACATGGCGGTGGAGCCGAAGAGTTCAGCGGACAAGGACCGCTTCGAGGAGGCGCTGAAGCGGCTGGAGCGCGAGGACCCGACGTTTGAGACGCGCGTGGACCGCGAGACGGGCCAGCGGGTGATCAGCGGCATGGGCGAGCTGCACCTGGACGTGCTGAAGACGCGGATTCTGGAAGAGTTCAACGTGGACGTGCACGTAGGTCCGCCGCGGGTGGCGTACAAGGAGACGATTGCGCAGGCGCACGAGGTGGAGGAGCGCTTTGTGCGGCAGGCGGGGGCCGCCACGCTGTACGCCATGGTGAAGCTGCGGCTGGAGCCGTGTCCGCTGGACGGGAAGGTGGTGTTCGAATCGGACCTGGCGCCGGAAGCGCTGGAGAAGCGGTTTCTGGACGCGGTGAGGGGGGCGGTGTTGGACGCGGCGCAGGGCGGGGGCGGG
>CAYYEE010000193.1:0-7993 GCA_964470775.1 uncultured Planctomycetota bacterium
ACTGGCCGAACGCCAGAAACCCCCGCCCGCGCCGCCCATCGTATACCAGCGCGATCTGCCTCGCCACGCGGGGCGGCCTGCGCCGCGCCGGCGCCTGGCCGGCGCGCCAGTGAACCTCGAAGAGGCGCTGCCCGGCGAAGCGGTGGAGGCGCCGCACGGCGGCCAGGCGTATGTGGTGACGCGGGCCGCGCGGGAGACAGGCGAGGCCTGGGCGGCCCGCATGGCGCCGGCCTTCGCCGAGCATGTCCTCCGCCCGGGTTCCGCGTTGCGGCGGCGCCTTGAGCAGACTTGCGGCCTGGCGTCGCCCAGGCCGGAGGACGCGTTCTTTCTGGACCTGGAGACGCTGGGGCTGGCGGGGGCGCCGCTGTTTCTGGCGGGCGTCTTGACGTGGGAAGAGGGCGAGTTCGTAGCGCGCCAGTACCTCGCGCGCGATTACTCGGAGGAGCGGGCGGTCGTATCGCTGGCGTTGACGGCCGCGGCCAGCCGGCGGTTTCTGGTGACGTTCAACGGCAAGAGCTTTGACGCGCCGCAGTTGAACCTGCGCGCCGCGGCTTCGGGCGTGCCAGGGCGCCTGGCGCATCCGCACCTTGATCTGCTGCACGAGAGCCGGCGCGTGTGGAAGAACGTCCTGCCCGATTGCCGCCTGCAGACGTTGGAGGCGCGGGTGTGCGGGCGCGAACGTTGGGACGACATTCCGAGCCACGAAATCCCGGAGGCGTGCCACGCCTTCTACCGCACGGGCAACGCGGCGGAGATCGTGACCATCATGAAGCATAATCTCCTGGACCTGCTGACCATGGCGGACCTGGCGCTGCGGCTGCCGCCGCCGCCCCCGCCGCGGCCGAAGGGCCGGTCCCGCGCTTCGGCGCCCGCTTCTGCGTCAAGCGGCTCCCCTGCTCCCCAGAAACCGGAAAGGACGATTTCAATAGACGAGATTCTCTAGTGTGGTGTTTCGGAAATGCCTTGCATTTCCGAAACACCACAGGGCGGGCTAACTCGATGCTTTGGACGCGTCAAGCGCCGGGTTTGTGTCACGTAGTGTTTCAGAAATAGCAAAGCTATTTCTGAAACACTACACCAGCGGCCCGTTGAAAAAGATACCGCGTCGGCGGGGACATGGCGCCTCAGCCCGCCAACGGCGGGATCGCGACGTGTCCCCGGAACAGACGCGACATTTTCAAGAGGCTGCTAGCCCTCCATCGGACGGTTCCCATCTTCCCATTCTCAAGGAGAGACCCCATGACGACGCCCCCGGCCGCGAATCCCCAGGTTGTGATGGAGACGTCCGAAGGCACGGTGCGCATCGAGCTGTTCGAGAAGGAGGCGCCGCTGACGGTAGCGAACTTTTTGAGCTACGCGGACGAGGCGTTTTACGACGGGGTGATCTTTCACCGGGTGATCGAGAACTTCATGATTCAGGGCGGCGGCTTTACGCCGGAGATGAAGCAAAAGCCGACGCGGGCGCCGGTGAAAAACGAGGCGCACAACGGGTTGAAGAACGAGCGCGGATCCATCGCGATGGCGCGCACGTCGGACCCGCACAGCGCCACGGCGCAGTTCTTCATCAACGTGAAGGACAACGACTTCCTCAATTTCACGGCCAAGACGCCGCAGGGGTATGGCTACTGCGTGTTCGGCAAGGTGACGGAGGGCATGGACGTGGTAGACCGCATCCGGGCGGCGCGCACGGGGTCGCGCGGCCATTTCAACGACGTGCCCGTGAAGCCGATTGTCATCAAGAGCGTGCGCCGCGCGTGAGTCGTCATCGCCCTGGCCCCCGGGCATGAAAGGAGCACACGTTGCCAGCCCAGAAGCCCAACATTCTTTTCATTCTCACGGACCAGATGCGGTGGGACTGCCTGAGCGCGGCGGGACACCCGGTGGTGGAGACGCCGAATCTGGACGGGCTGTGCAGCCGCGGCGTGCGGTTCACGGCGGCCTATTCGTCGTGTCCTTCGTGCATCGCGGCGCGGGCCTCCATCTTCACCGGGCTTACGCCTTCGACGCACGGGCGGCTGGGCTATCAGGACCAGGTTCCCTGGCGCTACGACCACATGCTGGCGGAGGTTCTGGGCGCGGCGGGGTATCAAACGCATTGCGTGGGCAAGACGCACTTCTATCCGCAGCGCGCGCATCTGGGTTTTCAGTCGCTCGATTCGTACGAGTGCCGGCAGAACTTTGACGGCAAGTACGTGAATGACTATGACGAGTGGCTGCGCGAGCGGACGGGCGGCCGGGTGGCGGAGCCAGACCACGGGCTGGACAGCAACTCGTGGGTGGCGCGGCCGAGCCACTTGCCGGAGGAGTTGCACAACAACACGTGGGTGGCGGCCAAGAGCATCGAGTTTCTGCGGCGGCGCGACCGGACGCGGCCGTTCTTCTTGAACATGTCGTTCCACCGGCCCCACCCCCCCATCGACCCGCCGCAGGTGTTCTTTGATCTGTATCGGGGGCGGCCGCTGCCGCTGCCGGCGGTGGGCGACTGGGCGGAGGAAAACGACAGGCCGGCGGACGGAGTGAACTGCTGGAGGGGCCGGTTGTCGCCGAACAGCTTGGATATGGCGCGTTGGGGCTATTACGCGCAGATCGGCCACATTGACAACCAGATCGGGCGGGTGCTGCGGGCGATGACGCAAATGCGGCTGGGGCCGACGATCATCCTGTTTACGTCGGATCACGGCGAGATGCTGGGCGACCATCACCTCTTCCGCAAGACCTACGCGTATCAAGGCTCGGCGGCGGTTCCTCTTATTGCGCACGGGCCGGGGGTGGGCACGGGCGTATGCGGGGCGCCGGTGGTGTTGGAGGACGTGTACCCGACGCTGCTGGGGCTGGCGGGCGTGCCGCTGCCGAAGCCTGTCGAAGGCGTGGACCTGTCGCCCCTCCTGGCTGATCCGTCGCGCAAGCCGGAGCGGGCGTTCATCCACGGGGAGCATTCTCCGTGCTACGGCAAGGAGGGGATGCAGTTCATGACGGATGGGAAGACGAAGTATGTGTGGATGACGCTGACGGGGCGGGAGCAGCTCTTTGACCTGGAGAACGATCCGTGTGAGGTGAGGGACCTGGCGGCGCAGCCCCGGGCCAAGGCGCTGCTGGAGATGTGGCGTGGACGGATGATTGAGCGGCTGGCGGGCAGGCCGCAGGACGGGTTGAGCGACGGGAGGCGCTTGACGCCGGGGAGGAACCTGCCGGCGGTGAGGCCTGAGCTGCTGGCGTAGCCGTCCAGTCTCCGGCGCCACGCCGCGCCCCCGCGGCGGCGCGCCCCCTGCGCAAGCCCGACGCCGGCCAGGCTCGTTATGCGAGCCTGGCCGGCGGTCCATTCCTTACGGCTGGTCGTAGTCCTTGAGGGGACGGTACCAGATGTTGCGGAAACGGACGGGGTTGTTGTGGTCTTGGAGTTCGAGGGGGCCGGCGGGCGGATGGGGGACGTAAGCGGCGAGCTTCTTATGCTGGGTGGGGCCTTGCAGTTCCTTGGCGTGGTGGAGCAGGACGCCGTTGTGGATGACGGTGATGCGGGCGGGGCGGACGAGGCGGCCGGCTTCGAAGCGGGGGCCTTCCCATATGATGTCATAGGTCTGCCATTCGCCAGGTTTGCGGCAGGCGTTGACGAGGGGCGGGCACTGGCCATAGAGGGCGCCGGTGGTTCCGTCGGCGTAGGTGGGGTTCTGGTAGCAGTCGAGAACCTGGACTTCGTACATGCGCATGAGGAAGACGCCGCTGTTGCCGCGGCCCTGGCCTTCGCTGACGACTTCGGCGGGCGAGGCGAACTCGAGGTGGAGTTGGATGTCGCCGAGGTCGGCGCGGGTGCAGATGTTGCCGGTCTTGGGCACGACTTCCATGTAGCCGTTTTCGACCTTCCACGCGGCGGGGCCGCCATCCTTGCACGACTTCCACGCGGTGAGGTCGCGGCCGTCGAAGAGCACGATGGCGTCCGAGGGGGGCGCGAAGGGCTGCTCGAAGCTCGCCGGCGCTACGACCTTGGGCTGCGGACGGTTCTTGTCGTGCACCCGGTACACGCCGCCCGGCAGGAAAGGTGTGTCGTCATAACCAGCCGCCATGTTCGTCTCCTTCATTCTGCTTGCGCCAGGGCTGCGGCCCTGGCTGGTTGTCAAAGTCCGTCGGCGCGCTTCCCGTCAAACAACAAGGCCGCGTCATTGCGGGGCGGCCAAATCGCGGCGCAAGGCGGTCCCGCTGTCGCGGGCTGTGCTTGGCGTAAAGATCGGCCTGTCCGTCAACTCGCGACTCCATTGAACGCGGCGTCAGGCTCTGTTCAACTGCCGGTAGCGGTCCTGCAGGGAGCAAACTTGGAGATCGCCGCGGCGCAGAGCTTCGACCGCGCCGGCGGCCGCCTCCACGCTGGAGAGCGTGGAGATCAGCGGAATGCCAAGTTGAATGGCCAGGGAGCGGATGGCCCGCTCGTCCTGGCGCTGCACTTTGCCCGAAGGGGTGTTGATGAGCAACTGAATCTCGCCGTTCTTCATTTTGTCGAGGATGTTGGGGCGGCGGCCTTCATGAATCTTGCCCACCTCCTCGACGTCGAGGCCGGCGTTGCGCAGGACGCGCGCGGTGCCGGGGGTGGAGACGATCTTGAAGCCCATGCCGGCGAAGCGGCGGGCGGCGGTGGCGACGCCGCGCTTGTCGCGGTCGCCGATGCTGACGAAGACGGCGCCTTCCTTGGGGAGGCGGTCCCACGCGGCGGTCTGGCCCTTGAGGTAGGCGGGGCCGTAGCGGTCGTCCATGCCCATGGCTTCGCCGGTGCTGCGCATTTCCGGGCCGAGGACGATTTCGGCGCCGCGGAAACGGGCGAAGGGGAAGACGGAAACTTTGACGCAGGTGTAGGGAATCTGGCGCTCGGAGGTGAAGCCCTGTTCCTTGAGCGAGACGCCGGCCATGGCTTTGGCGGCGATTTTGGCGAGGGGGGCGCCGATGGCCTTGGAGACGAAAGGAACGGTGCGCGAGGCGCGGGGGTTGACCTCGAGGACGTAGACCTGGTTCTCTTTGACGGCGAACTGGACGTTCATCAGGCCGACGATGCCAAGGGCTTTGGCCATGGCGATGGTGGCGCGGCGGATTTCGGCGATGAGGCCGTCGCCCATGGTGTGCGGGGGCAGGACCATGGCGGCGTCGCCGGAGTGGACGCCGGCTTCTTCGATGTGTTCGAGGATGCCGCCGATGATGTAGTCCCGGCCGTCGCCGACGAGGTCCACGTCGACCTCGATGGCGTCGGTGAGGAAGCGGTCCACGAGAATGGGCCGGTCGGGGGAGACTTCAATGGCGCGGGCCATGTAGTCGGCGAGCTGGGCTTCGTCGTAGACGATTTCCATGGCGCGTCCGCCGAGGACGTAGGAGGGCCGGACGAGGACGGGGTAGCCGATGCGCTTGGCCGCGCGCAGGGCGGCTTTGACGCTGGTGGCGGTCTCGTTCTCGGGCTGCATGAGATTGAGGCCGGTGAGGAACTGGCGGAAGCGCTCGCGGTCTTCGGCGATGTCAATGGCGTCAGGCGGCGTGCCGAGGATTTTGACGCCGGCGTTGGCCAGGGGGAGGGTGAGGTTGAGAGGGGTCTGGCCGCCGAACTGGACGATGACGCCGTCGGGCCGCTCTTTGTCGATGATGTTCATCACGTCTTCGTAGGTGAGCGGCTCGAAGTAGAGCCGGTCGGAGGTGTCGTAGTCGGTGGAGACGGTTTCGGGGTTCGAGTTGACCATGATGGTTTCGAACCCGAGCTCTTTGAGCGCAAAGGAGGCGTGGACGCAGCAGTAGTCAAACTCGATGCCCTGGCCGATGCGGTTGGGGCCGCCGCCGAGGATCATGACCTTGCGCTTGCTCGAGACGGCAGCTTCGTCCTCGGACTCGTAGGTGGAGTAGTAATATGGGGTGTAGGCTTCGAACTCGGCGGCGCAGGTGTCGACGAGCTTGTAAGCCGGGGTGACTCCCCTGGCCAGTCGCAGGGCGCGAACGTCGGCCTCCGTAACGCCGTAGAAGGCGGCCAGTTGGCGGTCGCTGAAGCCGAGTTCCTTGGCGCTTCGAAGCGTGGGGGTGTTCAGGCTTTGCAGGCCGCGGGCTCTCACGTCCGGGGCGAGCTTGAGCAGTTCGTCTTCGGCGTCGATGATCTCGCGGATGTTGCGGAGGAACCAGGGGTCAATGCGGGTGTCGCGGGCGATGTCCTCCTGGGTCCAGCCCTGGCGGAAGGCTTCCTTGATATAGAAGAGGCGTTCGGCGTTGGGGGTGAGGAGCTTTTCGCGGATCTGCTCCTTTGTGGGGCGGGTCTTGAGGCTGTCGAGACCGCTGCGGCCGATCTCCAGTCCACGGAGGCCTTTTTGCAAGGCTTCTTTGAAGGTGCGGCCGATGGCCATGGTTTCGCCGACGGATTTCATCTGGGTGGTGAGCGTCTGGTCGGCGCCGGGAAATTTCTCGAAGGTGAAACGGGGAAGCTTGACGACGCAGTAGTCGATGGCGGGCTCGAAGCAGGCTGGGGTGTAACGGGTGATGTCGTTGGGGATTTCGTCGAGGGTGTAGCCGACGGCGAGCTTGGCGGCGATCTTGGCGATGGGGAAACCGGTGGCTTTGCTGGCGAGGGCGGAGGAACGGGAAACGCGGGGGTTCATCTCGATGACGACCATGCGGCCAGTGGCGGGGTCAATGGCGAATTGGATGTTGGACCCGCCGGTGGCGACGCCGATTTCGCGGATGCAGGCGATGGAGGCGTCGCGCATGCGCTGGTATTCCTTGTCGGTGAGCGTCTGGGCCGGGGCGACGGTGATGGAGTCGCCGGTATGGACGCCCATGGGGTCGAAGTTTTCGATGGAGCAGATGATGACGACGTTGTCCTTGATGTCGCGCATCACTTCCATCTCGAACTCTTTCCAGCCCACGACCGACTTCTCGATGAGCACGGTGTGGTTGAGGCTGAGTTCGAGGCCCAGGGAGGCGATCTGGTTGAGTTCGTCCACGTTGTAGGCGATGCCGCCGCCGGTGCCGCCGAGGGTGTAGGAGGGGCGGATGACGACGGGGAAGCCGATCTCCTGGGCCTTGGCGCGGGCTTCGGCGATGTCGTTGACGCAGGCGCTTTCAGGGCATTCGAGGCCGATGCGGCGCATCGCGGCTTTGAAGCGGTCGCGGTCTTCGGCTTTCTTGATGGCGAGAAGGTCGGCGCCGATCATCTTGACGTTGTACTTGGCGAGAACGCCGGATTCGGCGACGCGGACGGCGGCGTTGAGGCCGGTCTGGCCGCCGAGGGTGGGGAGGAGCGCGTCGGGGCGCTCTTTCTGGATGACCTTGGTGATGTACTCGGGCGTGATGGGCTCGATGTACGTGGCGTCGGCGAACTCCGGGTCGGTCATGATGGTGGCCGGGTTGGAGTTGATGAGGACGACCTTGAAGCCGTCCTCGCGCAGGGCCTTGCAGGCCTGGGAGCCGGAGTAGTCGAACTCGCAGGCCTGGCCGATGACGATGGGGCCGGAGCCGATGATGAGAATTTTGTTGATATCCGTGCGTCTAGGCATTCTTCCAGCGTTCCATCATCTTGACAAACTCGTCGAAGAGGTACGCGGCGTCCTTGGGGCCGGCCGAGGCCTCGGGGTGGTATTGCACCGAGAAAGCGGACTGGTCCAAGCGCCTCATGCCCTCGCAGGTCTGGTCATTGAGGTTGATGTGCGTCTGCTCGATTTCGTTGGAGGGGAGCGACTCCATCTGGACGGCGAAGCCGTGGTTCTGGCAGGTGATGGCGACCTTGCGCGGGCCGAGGTCCATGACGGGCTGGTTGGATCCGCGGTGGCCGAACTTGAGCTTGTAGGTCTTGCCGCCCCAGGCGAGGCCCATCATCTGGTGGCCGAGGCAGATGCCGAAGAGCGGGGTTTTGCCGGTGAGCTCGCGGGCGGTCTGGAAGACGTAGGGGGCGCCTTCGGGGTCGCCGGGGCCGTTGGAGAGGAAGACGCCGTCGGGCTTGTGGCTCAGGATGCGGTCGGCGGGGGTGGAGGCGGGGGTGACCGTGACG
>CAYYEE010000194.1:0-7986 GCA_964470775.1 uncultured Planctomycetota bacterium
AACTTCTTCGCCGTGGACGTACTCAACACCGCCATCTTCTTCTTCGCCGCCTTCATCTCACGCGCCTTCGCCCCTCTGGCCGAATCCGGCGCCCTCAATCTGTTCGGCAGGCCTCTAAGCCGCGATGGTTACATCCAGGCCGCGGGCCTGGCCATCACCCTCCCCGCCCTCGCCTACGGCATCCTCGTCGGCCGCCTCGCCGACCGCTTCGGTTCCACGCGCGCCTTTGCCCTGTCCGTAGGGTGTCTGGCCGGCGGCCTGGCCGGCGCCGCGCTGACCGGCGGATGGGCGCCGGGGCTCTTCCTCACGGCCATGTGCGGCTTTGGCGGCGTCGGCCTCGCCGGCGTCTGGACCGCCGGCCGCAAGATCCTTCTGGAGCTTGTGCCGCCTGACCAGGTGGGCCGCTACTTCGGCCTCTACGGCATCACCACCAAGGTCTCCGTCGTCGGCTCCACGGTCTTTGGCGTGCTCATGGACCTCCTCGGCCCCCGCGCCGCCATCCTCAGCCAGGTCCTCTTCCTCGCGGTCGCCTTCTTCTGCCTGTGGCAGATGCGCCGCGCCGCCGGGCACACCACAGTGTAGCCTCGCCTACTCCCAGCCCCCAACCGCACTTTGAGTCAAGAACCCCAGCATTGCTTGCCTTGACACAACCCCTCATTAACTATAGAAATACGAAGGAAGCCCCATGCGTCTGCGGTTGCGCCGGCATCCTCAGAAGGCATTGCCAAGGAGGAGAAGATGATCAAGAAACTGGCTATTGCCTTTACCCTGATTGAGCTGCTGGTCGTCGTGGCCATCATCGCCATCCTGGCCGCCATGCTCCTGCCAGCCCTATCCGCCGCGCGCGAAAAGGCGCGCCGCTCCTCTTGCCAGACCAACCTCAACTAGATTGGCAAGGCGCTGGCATCTTATGCGGGGGACTACAACGACTACTTGCCCAGCTACATCGGCTGGCGCAGCCCTCTCCAAAGCAACTGGTGCAACGGCAACCCATGCACTCTTTCTCATACGACCAGTGGCGCGCCCGCCCGCAGCCACTACAACTACTTCTCCGACTGCTTCTCCTCCGGCAAGGCCGGCCTGTTGTCCGTGCGCGTTGACAGCTCGGAAACAATGAACTGGCGCGCCATTGGATACGCCAGCAAACCCACTGCTCTGGGACACCCAAGCTCCCCCTCCTGGGCGGCTGGCCAGCTCAACATGGCTCCCAACGGAATCGGCTTCCTGCTCACCAGCGGCTATCTGGCCGACGCGCTGGTCTTCTACTGCCCCAGTTCCAGCGCCATGCCGGGCGATTGGCGCCAGTACACACCCGGAGGTGAATGCTGGATGGGGCCCACGAATCTCTCCAGTTGGAAGACCATCGGCGGCTTCGACGCAGCCTCTTTTCTCTACGGCGACTACTCGCACCGCTCGCTCACTTACTACGCCACGCCCGACACCGGCAAGCCTTTCCTTTGCCACTACGGCTACCGTAACGTCCGGTTCGGCATGTACAACGCCTGGCACTCCTACCAGGACAACACCTTCCGCATCCCCGGCGTGAAGCCTGACGTATACGCCCGCGCCAACCAGCCCTACTTCCGCACGGCCCGCGAACTGGGGGCAAGGGCCATCGCCACCGACACGTTTAGCAAGGGGTCATCCTTTGACGCCCTGGGCAAGCCTGTGTGGAATGCTCCATACACGACGGGCTCGGGTAGCATCGCCGACAGCCGCTCCATCACCGGACTGGGCGTCCACGGGCACCGCAACTCCTACAACGTGGTCTACGGCGATGGCCACGTGGCCCCCTTTGGCGACCCGCAGGAATCCTTTATCTGGCACACGCAAGGCATCAGCGACACCTTTCCGCGCGGCGTGCCGCCCCATGTCCTTTGCATGAACTACTACTACGGATCGGGCGACAAACCATTCGGCTACGCTACGACCGCCGAGCCCAAGTTCGCGAATAGCGCCCTGAGCCTGTGGCATGATCTCGACGCGGCCGGCGGCATGGACACGACGCAATAGCCGCTGGCGCAGCCCGCGCACAATGACAGACCGAACCGGGAAGCCGTGGCTCCCCGGTTCGGTCTGCGTGCGGTCAGACGGCTCAGATGAACAGGTTCACGCCGCCCTTGCTGGCTTCGGCCAGATAGGTGGCCACGCCGCCCACGTCCACGCCCTCCAGCAGTTCCTCGCGCTTCAGACCCATGACGTCCATGGACATGGAGCACGCCACCAGCTTGACGCCGCTCTTGCGCGCGGACTCGATCATCTCCGGCAGCGACGGCACGTTCTTCTTGCTCATCACCGCGCGCATCATCCTCGTGCCCAGCCCGGCCATATTCATCTTGGACAGCTTCAGCTTGCGCGCGCCACGCGGCATCATCCATCCGAACATCCGGTCCATCATGCTCTTGTCCACCTCAACCGGCTGGTCGCGCCGCAGCGCGTTGAGGCCCCAAAAGGTGAAGAACATCGTCACGCGCCCGCCCATGGCCACCGAGCCGTTCGCGATCACAAACGCCGCCAGCGCCCTGTCCAGGTCGCCGCTGAACACCACGATGGTCATGTTCTTGGAAGCGGCGCCCGCGGCCGGACTCGCCGCCAGCGCCTCCACGCGCTCCGCCGCCGTAGGCTTGCGCACCACGCCCACGAACGCGCCGTCTTTGGCCTCCATGCTCACCAGGTGATTTCCCGTCGCAGAACACCACGCAGGCAGATCGGCCAGGAAAGCCGGATCGGACGCGATGACGCGCAGCGTCTGTCCCTGGCCAATGCGGTCCACGGCCTCCTTGATCCGCTGAATCGGGCCTGGGCACTGCAGCCCTCGCGCGTCCACCTCCGCCGCCACGGGCGCGGGCTTGGCGCCATCGGGGTTTTCCTCCGACACGGCGCCGCCCTTGGCGGCCGCGAGAACGGGCGCGGGCTTGGCGCACGGCCCGGCCGGCGCCGGGTGGAACTGGCAGTACGTCTTGTATCCGCCTGACAGGTTCGACACGTCAAAGCCGCTCTGCATCAACTGCCTCGCCGCGATGTACCCGCGCAGACCCACCTGGCAGTAGGTCACGATCTTCTTGTCTTTGGGCAACTCGCCCCTGCGCTTGCGCAGCTCGTCCAAGGGAATGAGCACGGAGCCGGGAATCGAGCCCGCCTGGTTCTCGTCCGGCTTGCGCACGTCCAGAAGCACGATCTTCTCGCGGTCCAGCTCGTCAAGCTCGGGAACGTGAATCGTGGGCGCGTCGCCGCGAAGCATGTTCGCCGCCACAAAACCCGCCATGTTCACAGGGTCCTTGGCCGAACCGAACTGCGGCGAGTAGCACAGTTCCAGGTGTTCGAGATCATGCACCGTCAGCCCGGCGCGCTGCGCCGTGGCGATCACGTCAATGCGTTTGTCCACGCCGTCCACGCCCACCGCGCACGCGCCCAGGATGCGGCCCTCGGGCGCCGAGAACAACAGCTTCAACGTGATGGGGCTGGCGCCGGGATAATACGAGGCGTGCTGCATGGGGTGGACATAGCATTTCTGATACGCAACGCCCGCGCGTTTGAGCGCTTTCTCGCTGGCGCCTGTCATGGCCAGCGCCACGTCGAACACGCGCACGATGGCCGTGCCCTGAGTGGAGCGGTACTCGCTGTCGCGGCCCAGCGCGTTGTCGGCCGCGATGCGGCCCTGCCGGTTGGCCGGACCGGCCAGCGGAATAACGGCCTTGGCGCCTGTCACCAGATCTGGCGTCTCCACCGCGTCGCCCACGGCAAAGATGGCCGGGTCGCTGGTGCGCATGTGGCTGTCCACGGCAATGCCGCCGCGTTCCCCCAGTTCCAGCCCCGCTTCCTTGGCCAGCTTCACTTCCGGCTTCACGCCCACCGACAGCGCCACAAAGTCGCACGGCGCGTCCGAGCCGTCGCTCAGATGCGCCACAAGCCCTTCGCCCGCCACCTCCACGCCTGTCACCTGCTTGCCCAAACGCAACTCCACACCGCGCGCCCTGAGCACCTGCTGCACGGGAACCGCCATCTCCGAATCCGCCACGGAGAGCACCTGCGGCAAGAGCTCGATCAGGGTGACACCTACGCCGCGGTGCACCAGGTTTTCCACCATCTCCAGCCCGATGTAGCCGCCGCCGATCACCACGGCGCGGACTGGCTTGCGGCGGTCGATGAACTCGCGAATCCTGTCCATATCCGCCATGTTGCGCAGCGTGAAGACACGGTCCAGTTCCGCCCCAGGAAAAGGCGGACGCACCGGCGCTGCGCCGGGCGCGAGGATCAACTTGTCATAAGTCTCCTCGCCCGTCTCGCCCGTGCCCGTGTTGCGCCACTCCACCATCTTGCGCTCGCGGTCTATGCGCGTCACCTCGGTCCTAAGGCGCACGTCCACGTCATAGCGCCCGCGCAGCCCCGCCGCCGTCTGCACCAGCAGCGCGGCTCGGTCCTGGATGACTCCGCCGATGTGATAGGGCAGGCCGCAGTTGGCGAACGAAATGTGCTCGCCCCGCTCAAATAGTACGATGTGAGCGTTCTCGTCGATTCGCCGCGCCCGCGCCGCGGCCGATGCCCCGCCGGCCACTCCGCCCACTATGACCAGTTTCATGGCCCTGTACTCCGTATATAGAACGCAGGCTGGGCCTCCTGATCGAAGACCCAGCCTGATTGAACGCCAACAGAATTTGTTCAGCCGTCCCGTCCGGTCTGTCAGGCCTGTCTGACGTGTCCGACCCGCCCGGCTTGACCGCCGCTCAAGCCAAGTGCTGATCCAGCGCCCTGCTCAGCGCGGCCTCATCCTGCACACCCACGAACCGGCCCACTTCCTTGCCGTTCTTGAGGATAATGAGCGTAGGGATGCTCTGAACGCCAAAACGCGCCGCGGTGTTGGGGTTGTTATCCACTTCCAACTTGCCCACCGTAGCCTTGCCCGCGTACTTCTTCGCCACCTTCTCCAAGATCGGTCCCTGCATCCGGCACGGCCCACACCACGGCGCCCAAAAGTCCACCAGCGCCACGCCGTTGGCCACATCCTGATCAAACGTCGCGTCCGTCAGTTCCTTTTCCGCGCTCATTTCTGGCTCCTTATCCAGGTAACTCGTGTGTCCACGCTTTCAGCAAAAGCAACTCAGGCGCCAAAAAGGCCGCCTAAGAAGCGCAACACATATAACACATTCAATCCAAAACACATAAGACAATGCACATGTCCCATGCACCGCACGCTGCGCCCATCGCCGCAACCACAAAGTAACGCTCCGGTAACGCTCCCGTCCGCAGCCTTGGCATCACCCCTCGCCATTCAACGCAATCCCCAGTTTCTTCATGCGCTTCCAGACAGCCGTGCGGCTGATGTTCAACCGGCGAGCCACTTCCGCCTTGTTCCACCGGCACTCGTTCAGCAGGCGCAGCAGCGATTCGCGGTCCTCGCCGGCGCTGGACGCCGCGGACCGGGCGCCGCCCGCGCACAGAGAACTCCGGAACTCCGCCCGGCGCACCTCCTGCGGCAGATCGAACAGCCCGATCTCCTCGCCCTCGCATGTCACGAACGCGTGCTCGATGGCATTCTCCAACTCGCGCACATTGCCCGGCCAGCAGTAGTCCATCAGCGCGCGCATCGAGTCATGTGATAAGCCCTTGATGCTCTTGCCCGTCTCCTTGTTGAACTTCTCGATGAAGTGGCCCGCGAGCAGCGGGATGTCATCTTTGCGCTCGCGCAGCGGCGGCAGGTTGAGCGGGAAAACCTTCAGCCGGTAGAACAGGTCCTCGCGGAACACGCCGTCGCGCATCAACTGGCGCAGGTCCTTGTTCGTGGCCGCCACCACGCGCACGTCCACGCGCCGCGTGCGCGTCTCGCCCACGCGCTCGAACTCCTTCTCCTGCAGCACGCGCAGCAGCTTGAGCTGGATCAACGCGCTCGCGTCGCCGATCTCATCCAGCAGGATCGTGCCGCCGTCGGCCGCCTCGAAGCGGCCCACCTTGTCGTTCACCGCGCCGGTAAACGAGCCTCGCGCGTGGCCGAACAGCTCGCTCTCCAACAGCGTCTCGGTCAGCGCGGAGCAGTTGACTTTGACGAAGGGCCTCTCTTTTCGCGCGCTGTTGAAGTGGATCGCAGCAGCCACCAGTTCTTTGCCTGTGCCGCTTTCGCCCGTCAGCAGCACCGTCGCGTTCGACGCCGCGGCCTGGCGTATCAGGCCATAGAGCTCCTGCATCCGATGGTTCTTGCCGATAAGGCCGCTGAACCCGTGGCTCTTCCGCAGGCTCTCCATCACCTGCGCCACCTGGTCGCGCGCCACCTTCAGCGACGTCACGTCCGTCAGCGCCTCCAGCGCCGCAATGGGCTGGCCTTGCTCGTCGCGCATGACGCACGCGTTCTTCAGGACGTGCACCACGCTGCCGTCGGCCCGGCGCAACGTGCACTCCGCCGCCTCGACCGCGCCCATCTGGAACACGCCGCAGTGCGGCGGCCCGCCCGGGCACTGCTCGCACGCAAGCTGGCTGCATGGCCGGCCAATGGCCTCGGACGCGGCAATCCCCGTCATCCGCTCCATGGCCGGATTCCACGACGTCACCCGGCCCGACATGTCCACCGTGAAGATGCCGTCCGGCAGGATGCGCAGCAACGTGCGCAACCGTTCTTCATTCCAGAACCCGTCCTGCGTCTCTGTCATATCCAAGCGCCTCTACCAACGCTAACCCGCCGAGCGCCCAGTATCGGCCATCGCGCCGCGCCGGTCAAGCCGCGCGCGTCTTGACGCGGTGAAGCGGATGGGGTAAGTCATGTCCGTTCTGTCCGCGATCCGCCTCCATGAGAGAGTTCCCATGAACATCACCCTACTCACCCCTCCTCGAGTGGTTTTCGGCCGCGGCGTCTTCAGCAAACTGGGCCAAGAGGCGGCTGGCTTGGGCCGCGTGGCGCTGGTGGTCACAGGCCGTTCGGCCGCGCGGGCATCGGGCGCGCTGGACGCGGGTCTGCGTTCACTGGCCGCCGCCGGCGTCCAGGCGCACGTCTTCGACGCCGTGGAGCACGACCCGTCGCTCGCCACCGTGGACAACGGCCTGGCGTTGGCGCGCGAGACGCGCAGCGACGTGGTCATCGGCCTGGGCGGCGGCAGCGCGTTGGACGCGGCCAAGGCCATCGCCGCCCTGGCGCCCGCGCCCTGCGGCGTGGCGCCCTTCTTTTCCGGCGGACGCGAGATCGCGGCGCCTGGCCTGCCTTTCGTCGCCATCCCCACCACGGCCGGCACAGGCGCGGAGATGACCCGCAACTCCGTGCTGACCGACACAGCCACGCACGAGAAGAAGAGCCTGCGCAGTCCGCACATGGTGGCGCGCGTGGCGCTGGTGGACCCGGACCTGACCCTGGCCTGTCCGCCGGAGCTGACGGCGCACAGCGGCATGGACGCGCTGACGCAGGCCGTGGAATGCTTCATCTCCAAGGCCGCCACGCCGGTCAGCGACGCGCTGGCTCTGCCGGCGGCCGGCATTCTTTTCAAGAACCTCGCCGCCGCGGTCCGCAACGGCCAGGACGCCGAAGTCCGCGAAGCCGTGGCCCTGGGCAGCATGATGAGCGGCCTGGCCTTTGCCAACGCGGGGCTGGGCGCGGTCCACGGGCTGGCGCACCCCATCGGCGCGCAACTCGGCCTCGCGCACGGGCTGGTGTGCGCGTGCCTGCTGGCGCCTGTTGTGGAGTTCAACGCGCCGGCCTGCCCGCGGAAGATGGCGGCCCTGGCGAACGAGTTCGGTCTTGCCTCGGCCAGCGGCGTCCCAGCCGCGTTGCGCGCCCTGGCCACGGAGACCGGCGTCCCCGCGTCCCTGGCGCCCCTTGGTCTCAACGAGTCCCGCTTCCCCGCCATCATCGCCCAGTGCCGCTCGGGCAGCATGGCCGCCAACCCGCGGCCTGTCAGCGACGAAGAGGCGGCCGCTCTCTTGCGGCAAGTGAGCGCATGAGGCCATGTCTTGGGACCCATAGCGGCCCGTTGAAAAAGACACCGCGTCGGCGGGGACATGGCGCCTCAG
>CAYYEE010000195.1:0-7956 GCA_964470775.1 uncultured Planctomycetota bacterium
CGATAGCGCGACAGCGCGGGCCGGCCGTCCAGCGGCCGCACAGCCATCTTCTCCCTCATGCGCGGGTCGCGGCCGATGGGCAGCGACACCTCGCCTTCGTCAAACTCCATGCGCCCCCTCACAAGCGCCACGTAATGCTTTTCCGTGGCGCGGTCGTGGAACTGCGCGGCCAGGCCCGCGTGCGCCGCGTTGGTCTTGGCGGCCACCATCACGCCGGTGGTGTTGCGGTCGAGCCGGTGCACGATGCCCGGCCGCAGCGGCCCGTTGGCGTCGGAAAGCGTGGAGCAGTGGAAGAGCAGGCCGTTGGCCAGCGTGCCCCGCGCGTTGCCCCGCGCCGGGTGGGTGACGAGATTCGCGGGCTTGTTCAGCACGATCAGGTCCTCATCCTCGAAGAGCACGTCCAGCGTCATGCGCTCCGGCTCCAGGCTGCCGCCATCGAGCGCGGGCAGCCGCGCCAGCAGCTTGTCGCCCTCTTCCACGGGCGCGCTGGGCTTGGCCGCGGCGCCGTTCAGCGTCACCTGGCCCTCGCGGATGGCTTTCTGCAGGAAGCTGCGCGAGTAGTCCGGAAACGCCAGCGCCGCGAACCGGTCCAGACGCAAGCCCGCGTGCTCCGGCCCGGCCGTGGCCGACTCTTCAAAGAAACGCTCCCGATCCGTCATCGTCCGCCCTTGCCGCGGGAAAGAAGACGCCACACACAAAACCGGCCCCGCCAAGCGCGCGCCGGGCGGGGCCGATAAACCCGTTCAGCCGAGAGGAATCACTTCGTCGTCAAGCAAGCCAGCGCCTCGGCCGGCAACTGCTCCACCACGGCGCTGGCGCCATCGGTCAGGCTCAGGCTGCCGTCCGGGCCCTTCAGAACCTTGCCCTGCAGGGCGCCGTCCGCGCCGCGCACCTCGATGACGGTGTCGGACACGCGGACAAACTTCTGCTCAGCCACGACCTGGCCGTCGCGGGTGACGGTCAACACGGCCTCGTTGGGCGTGGCGCCGGGCTTCAGCGCGTACTGCGCGCCGTCCTCGCCCACGGCCGTGGAGGCGTGGAGGGGGTTCTCGCCGCTCCAGAACTCGATAAGGTTAAAGATGATCGCGTCGCCCAACATGCCGATGCTATAGACCGGAATAATCAACAGACCCCACATCACCAGGCTCTTGGCCCACCGGTTTTCCGACACCTTGCCGTTCCAGTCATAGATGTTCTTGGTCAACTGGAACTTGCCATAGCAGCCGTTGAACAAGAACGGCGCCATGGCGCACAGGAGGAGGATCGCCACGCCGCGGCGCATCCCCAACATACCCGACAGAACTCGCGTGCCCTTCATGCTGTCTCCTTTCCCAATCAACCCCTCAACGCCGCCGGACCGCCTCCGGCCTGGCGGAAGCTGGCGCCAGACGAACCGGCGCCCTTGACCTCAGCGCAGGCAAGGCCGCTTGCCCACGACACGTGGAATATAGGCTTCGGCCGCCAGACTGTCAACACCAATTTTGCGGGGTTCGGCGCTGTCCGTGATCCCCCCATTCCAGCCGGACGACACGCCCACAAGAAAACGGCCGGAGCCATCCTAGCTCCGGCCGTCTTGCGCTATGCCGTTCCCTGGCCTGGGACCTATCTCCGGGTCCCCACGCCTCCCCGGCGCCTCAGCCGCCGTCAATCAACGGACTCTCTTCCTTAATGTTCCACTTCCCTGGATCCGAGAGATACAACTTCACGTCCGCCAGAATGCGGTAGTGGTTGTTCTCTTCCTTGGCCACAAAGTCGAGAACCTTCTTCACCGCCGGGTCCGTGGCCGCGGCCGCGGCCTTGCTGTAGACGTCGTAAGATTTCTCTTCCAACCCCAACGCCACCTCGATCACCTTCATGTCGTCCGCGCTGGCCTTGAGGCCCTCGATCTTTGCGCGCAGCTTGCCGAAGGTGTCGCGCATCTGGCCGACAAACGCGTCCGGCGTCTTGCCCTTGGCCAAAAGGTCCTTGGCCACGCCCAAGCTCTCGCCCATCTTCAGGAACCACTCGCCGTGGCGCTTCTCGTCCTTCGCCAAGCTCAGGAACATCTCCTTGGCAAACGGGTGTTTGGTCTTGGCCGCGGCGTCCCGGTAGACCTTCTCCCCTTCTTTCTCCATCTGGACGCCTGTCTTCACGACTTCAGCGATGGTCAAGCTGGCCATGCGCATGCTCCTCTCTGTTGAAGCCCAATGCCCTGGAACCGCCGCCCAGGCCGGCCTGGACGCCACGCCACGTATCCGGACACGACATATCATCCAGAGAGGAACCCGCCGCGTCAAATACCCACGCCCGCGCCAAAAACAAGTTTAAGTTCTCCTTCCTGCCAGCTCTCCTCCCAGCGCGAGGTGTCCGTGCCCTTGGGCAGACCTACAGCCCGGAAGAACGGCAACGGCCCGTGACCGTTCGGGCCTTCGCGTTCGCCAGACAGAATCACTGCGTCGGGCTCCACAGTGACCCGAAAGCTTTCCCTGGGCAAGCCGGTCAAGAACGCGCGAAGCACCACGTGTTCCCCGTCCCGTTCCACCTCCGCGGGCGGAAACACAGACAACCGCGCAGGACGCGGCGACCAACCTTCCGTCGCCCCCGCAGCCAAGGACATCATCAGCGACGCGTACTGAGCCAGCGCACAGACAGTATTGCGGTCAGACTCATTCCCACCGCTAGTGACCATGCCAAGACATTCCTCAGCCTCCCCCCCAACCCATCCACCCACATTTGTCTATGCAACCTTCATGCCGTGAAGATGGCCCATTTCTGGCCTCATAACCCCTCTTTTCCCCCCATTTCGGCCACAAAACCCCGGTCCAGTCTAGCTTTCTGCATACTTTGTCTCGACTTCTTGACCCTCGACGGCCCACAAACGCCGCCCCACATACCCACCAACCAGCCAAACCATCAACCTTTCTGACTCGACCGGCCCACCACAAACGCATGGGTCCGCGGTCGGCAGCAGGTTGACATCCCTCTCTTCCCCAGCCAAAATACCCTTGCGCCCGGCGAACGGAGACCGCATGCCCATGGAGGTCCAACCATTGCAACACGGTGGCGCTACGGACAAGCTGTCCGCCCTCTTTGACGAACGCCACATCATCTGCGGCATTGACACGGAAGACCACGACGAGTGCATCCGCAGGCTGGTCAACGTCATCCACTCCACGGGCCACCTGAGCGGCGACCCGGCCGAAACAACGCAGGCGGTGCTGAACCGCGAGGAACTGGTCTGCACGGAGATCGCGCCGGGGCTGGCCATCCCTCACGCGCGAGTGGACGCGGTGACCCAGGTGCGCGTGGCTGTGGCCACCTCACCAAAGGGAGTCATCTTCGACGCCAACGGCATGGGGCCTGCGCGCGTGGTGGTGCTCATCCTCACGCCCAAGCTGGCCGCGGGCGACTACCTGCAAGCGCTGGCCGCCGTGGCCCGCTGCTTCAGCCAGCCCGAAGCGGCGCAGCGCGTGGCCGCCATGACCACGGCCGCGGAGGTGTGGCGCTTCTTCGACTCCGGCGGGGCGCTGCCCAAGTACGTCTCCGCCCGCGACATGATGCGCACCAACGTGCCCACGCTCCGCTACGCCGACCCCATCCGCCGCGCCATCGACATCTTCTGCCAGGAGCCGGGGATCGTGCTGCCTGTGCTGGACGCGGACGGCGACCTGGTGGGCATGTTGTCCGAGAAGGACCTCCTGCGCATCGCCCTGCCCGAGTACATCGCCTGGCTCGACGACCTGTCGCCCATCATCCATTTCGAGCCCTTTGCCCAGATACTCAAGGATGAAGAGGCCACGCGCGTGGCCGAGGTCCTGGACACCAGCGTGCCCACCGTGCCCGAGAACGCGCCCGCCATTCTGGTGGCGCGCGAACTCCTGGCCCGCCATGCGCGGCAGATCATGGTGGTCCGGGAGAAGAAACTCCTGGGCGTCATCACCCTCAGCGATTTCCTCGCCCGCGTCCTGCGCGGGTGACAGGAGAAGCCATGTCGCATTCGGATGAAGCCGAACTCTCCGGCCGGCAGGTGGCCATCCGCTTTGGATTCATCGCGCTGCTGGCCGGGACGCTGGCGTGGCTGCTGCGCGCCGGCGGACTGAACGGCGACCAGGTCGTCTCGTCCACGGTGTTCTTCATCATCATCCTGGGCACGCTGTTCTTCTGGGCCTTCCGCCTGGCCATCGCGTTCCTGGGCCTCGCCGCGCTGCTCTGCACGCGCGTGCTGAACATCCCCCACTTCAAAGAGGCGAGCTCGCTCGAGGTCATCCTTTTTCTCGTGGGCATGATGATCATGGTCGGCGCGTTGCGCGACCTGGGCTTCTTCACTTGGATCATCCAGAGCGTCATCCAGATGAAGGGCATGACCGGCCGCCGCTTTGTGATGATCACGTCGCTGGTGGGCGCGGCGCTGGCTTGCATGGTGGACGAGGTCACGTCCATCCTGTTCATGGCGGTGCTGATCTTCCAAGTGTGCGACACGCTCAAGATCCGGCCCACCCCGTTCCTCATCATCGTGGTCATGGCCACCAACGTCGGGTCCGCGGGCACCATGCTGGGCAACCCGGTGGGCATCTTCATCGGCGCCAAGGCCGGGCTGACGTTCGAGGACTTCATGCGGTGGGCTTTCCCCATCATGCTGGTCTCTCTGGCCTCGACTATCGGCATCGTCCTTTTTTGGTTCCGCCGCGACATCGCGCATTTCAACGAGCGGCTGGAGGATCGGCGCAAGATGGAGTTGGGGCTGGGGCCAACGGTCAAGGTCCCCTACGGCCGCAGCCTGGGCGTTCTCCTGGCGACCATCGGGTTCATCGCCCTGCACCACCAGATGGAGAGCCGCCTGGGCCTGCCGCCCAACACCCTGCTGCTCATGGCGCCGCTCATCTCGTCAGGACTCATCATGATCTGGCGCCGTAACCGGGCGCGGCACTACCTCGAGAACGAGGTGGACTGGTGGACGCTGACGTTCTTCATGCTGCTCTTCGCCGTGGCGGGCACGCTGGAATACACGCAGGTGACCAACCGCCTGGCGGAGTCGGTGTGCCATCTGCTGGGCGCGCGGCTTGTGGTGCTCGTGCCGGCGGTGGTGCTCCTCTCAGCTCTGGGTTCCGCGTTTGTGGACAATGTGGTGTTCGTGGCCGCGTTCGTGCCGGTCATCAAGGCCATGGCCGACAAGGTGCAGGTCATGCCCTTGTGGTGGGCGCTGCTGTTCGGCGCGTGCTTTGGCGGCAACATCACCATGATCGGCAGCACGGCGAACATCGTGGCGCTAGGCATGTTGGAGAAGCGCTACCGCGAGCACGTGCGGTTCTTCGAGTGGCTCAAGATCGGCGTGCTGACAGGGGTGGCGGCCTCGGTCCTAGCGGCCGGGGCGCTGCTGGCGCTGGCGCCGCTGATGCCCAAGAACCCGCCGCCGGCTTTGGAAGCGCCTGCGCCGGCCGCGCCGGCGCAGGGCGGACACTGACGGCCCTGCGTCCCCTGCGTCCCCCCTACTCCATCACCCCCGCCACCTTGGCCCCGCACTTGGCGCAGCACGCGCCCTTGAGCTTCATCTCCTCGACCCAGAATCCATCGCGGCGGATGACGACTTGCTGGCACGAGGGGCAGCGGGTGCACTCCCACTCCCCGGCGCGCAGGTTGCCGGCGTATACGTAGCGCAACCCGGCGGCGCGGCCGATCTCGGCGGCGCGGAACACCGTCTCCGGCGGCGTGGCCGGGGCCCGGTCGAACTGATAGTCGGGGTGGTAGCGCGAAACGTGCCAGGGCAAATCGGGCGACACAGCGGCCAGCCACTCGGCCAGCGCCTTCAGTTCGTCCTCGCGGTCGTTGTGCCGGGGGATAAGCAGCGTAGTCACCTCGACCCAGACGCCGGCCGCGACCATGGCCTTGACGGAGTCCAGCGCCGGCTGCAATCGCGCCTTGCACAGCTTGCGGTAAAAGTCGTCGTTGAACGCCTTGATGTCCACGTTGGCCGCGTCGACGACGCCGGTCATGGCCGCCACGGTCTCGGGCGTCTGATAACCGTTAGTCACAAAGCAATTCCTGAGTCCGCGCTCGTGCGCCAGCCGGCCGCACGCCATAGCGTACTCGAAGAACATGGTCGGCTCCGTGTAGGTGTACGAGACCGACCGGCAGCCGGAGCGGAACGCCTCGTTGACCACCGCCTCCGGCGGCGTGTCGCGGCCGGCCGAGACATCGCCGCTCACCTGCGAAATCTGCCAGTTCTGGCAGAACTCGCACTTGAAGTTGCAGCCGTGCGTGGCGATGGAGTAGCTCTTGGAGCCAGGCAGAAAGTGATAGAGCGGCTTCTTCTCGATGGGGTCCACGTTGGCCGCCACCACCTGGCCCCACGTCAGCGCCTTGAGTCGGCCGCCCTGGTTGAGGCGCGTGTCGCACACGCCACGCTTGCCGTCGGCGATGACGCATCGGTGCGCGCAGAGGTAACACTCCACGCGCCCGCCGTCCGCGGCCCGCCACATCTCCGCATCGCGCAACCCCGCCATGCCCTTGCCTCCCGCCACAACGCCCGAATCCATTCCCCCGGACAAAGGCCAAGGTTACCGGGCGGGAGCGCCCGAATCAAGGGCAGACGGACGCGCATAGAACCTATGGGAACCATCGGCCCGTTGAAAAAGACACCGCGCCGGCGGGGACATGGCGCCTCAACCCGCCAATGGCGGGATCGCAACGTGTCCCCGGAACAGACGCGGCATTTTCAACAGGCTGCTATGCGTCCCATGAAAACCAAAGCTCTCACTTCGCCTTGGATCGCACGTAGGGGATGGCCTCTTTGGCTAGACGCTCCGACTCCTTCAGCAGGGCTTGGGCCTCGGCCGCCACATCGCGCGCTCCGCCGGCGTAGACCTTGTCCTCAAGCTCCATGCGCTTGATGAAACACGCGTGGGCCTCGTCCAGGTATTTCTGCAGCTGGGCGTCCGGGTTGTCCTTGTAGGGCTGGCCGCCTCTGACGGACCGGCGCAGCGCGGGCGGGGCGCACAGGTCGATCTGCGCCGTGAATGCCGTGGCGCATTGCGACAGCAGCTCGCGCGAGCGGCAGAGAGCGCCCCATGCGCTGTAGAAGCCAGCGTCCTTCTTCATCTCCTCGGCCAGCGTCTTGCGCGCGTCCAGGATTTTCTGATGCGCTTCGGACATGCGTCCCGCGGCGAACGCGTCGGCGGCCTGCTTGGCCAGCGCGAAGGCGGCGGGCGTGGGCGCCTTGTTCAGCGTCGCGGGTTCCGCCTCGATCTGATAGACGACCCGCTCGTTGCGGTAGTGATTGGCATGAACAGCGTCGAGCATCTTGCGCGCTTCGGCCTCGGGGCCGCAATACAGGAACCGCGCGTCGCCCGGCGCCAGGTCCACGGCCAGCCGCCCGCCCGACGCCTCCACGTTCGCCAGGGCCACGAGGTCGCAAAGGACCTTGCCCTTGAAGGCGTCGGGCGCGATGGCGAGAACGCCGCTGCGCTGCTTGTCCGTGTCCTGGTTCTGAACCACCAGCACGTGGCCGGCGCCGCCGCGCTGCTTCAAGACGCCCACGGTGAGGGCCGGGCCTTCGTAGTAGAGCGCGTTGGTGCGGCGATGGCGGAACTCCACCTTGGGGGCATCCACGATCTGAAAGTCGCGGTTGAGCTCGAAGTCGGTCTCCAGAAGGGCTTGGCCGATGGCCGTGACGTTGCGCCCCAGCCCAGACACCAGGTCCCAGATTTCGCTCGTGGCGCCCCAAAAATCAATGGCGTAGGTGGGGCTGATGTAGTAGCGCAGCCGCCAGTTGGGGAAGCTGGGCCCGGCAAAATACATGATCCCCTTGCCGCCGTTGGCCAGCACGGAATAGACCATCAGCCGCTGCTCGGCGTCGCTGGGCAGGTCGTACTCGTCCCCGCCCAGGCACATGAGCACGACCCACACCGGTTTCCTCGCGCCGGCCAGCGTGATGTCGCCGGTGGCCTCCGGCTTTCTCGGTTTCGGGCCCGGCGATCAACA
>CAYYEE010000196.1:0-7914 GCA_964470775.1 uncultured Planctomycetota bacterium
TCCTGCGCGGACGTCCGCGGCTTCGCCCTCAAAATCCCCTCACCGTAATCGGCCGCGATTTCCTCGCCCGGCTCCAACACGAGGAACCGGTCGCTGTCCCACCGGCCATCCAGCGAGTCCTGAACCAGCGAAAGGTCGCCCTCGACCTCGGCATACTCCCACCCCTTTTCACGGCACACGCTCCGCACGCGCTCTTCATAGCCGAGCCGCTCGCAGAAGCCCATGCGGATGTAGAGGCCACGCTTGTAGTTCACCTCCCAGGCCGACATGGTCTCCACCAGAAACGCCGCGTTCTCTTCGCCGTACTCGGCGGCCAGCTCGTCGAACTTCCGGCGCCTGGCCAGGCCGCTGGACTGCGTGTACTGCACGCGCTCGCCGCCGCGGTAGGGGTATTCCAGCCACCCGCTCGTGTAGAAGTAGGTGCCGGGCTGCTCGGCAAAGACCTGCGCGTAGCGGCGGCGGCAGCCCAGGAAAAGCGTAATGCAGTCGTGGGCGCGCGGCACGACCAGCGGCGTGCGGCCCGCGCGCAGCCCAGCCAGCGCGTTGTTGCACAAACCATAGCCCAACACCACGGCCGCGAAGCGCTTGGGGTCGGCCGCGTCTACGGCCGGCTGCAGCGTCTGGCGGCAGATCTCCGGGTTGTCGTGCAGCCCCTGGCTGAAGAGCGTCACCTCGCACGTATTCGTGGACCTGGCCGCGCAGTGGTAGTACTCGCGCGTCAGAACCTCGCAGACCAGAACCTTGAGGTGTTGGCTGGCATGGCCGGGGGGGAGATCGGCGGGGGAGTGGCAGCATGGGGCGGACATGGGGGACTCCAGTGGGGGGTGGGGTGAACTAGGATTATAGGCGGCGACCTGTGGCCGGTCAATCGTCGTCAACGGTACCCGCTTGCCCGCGTTGACGGCCCTGGCCGCGGGCGGCTATGATTCGCTGGCGGCGAACTTGGACGCGGGGAACCTGCTGTCGTGGACGGCGCAATATGAAACTGACCCGGGCGGACTGGAAGGGGCTGCTGGCCGTGGCGTTGGTGGCGGCCGTGTGCCACGCGCCGGTTCTGCGCGCGTCTTTTGCGTGGGACGATTTTGAGACGCATGTGGAGAACCCGCTGCTGGATCAGGCGGCGTCGCCGTGGCATTACTTTTCGCCGGCCTTTTGGCGCGTCAGCCACCCGGAGCTGGCCAGCCCCTATCGGCCAGTGCGCGAGTTCCTGCTGTCGGTTCTGTGGCGCTTGGGCGCTGGTCCGGCAGGCTATCACGCGGTGAACCTGGCCGGGCATACCGTGGCCACGGCGCTGGTGTTCCTGGTGGCGCTGCGCCTGCTGGGCCAGCGGATGGCGGCGCTGGCCGCGGCGCTGATCTTCGGGCTGCATCCTTCGCACGTGGAAACGCTTGCTCTCACCAAAAACGCGGGCGAGATCGTGTCCGTGGTCCTGGCCTTGGCCGCCATGCTGCTGTACTTGGACTGGGAAGAGCGCAAGGGCGAGCGGTGGAACTGGGCGCGCGGCGCTGGCGCGGCCGTGGCGTTCGGGCTGGGGCTGTTGAGCAAGGAGTCGGCCTCCGGCGCGCCGTTGATCCTGGCCGCGTGGGCGGCGCTGTTCCGGCGGGGGCCGGCGTTGCGCCGGGCCCTGGCCGGGCTGGCGGCCATGTGGGCGCTGGTGATCGTCTACGCCGTGGCCCAGGCCGCGTCGCCGGAGATCGGTCTGCGCATGGACCAGGCGCGGGCTGTGGCGCCCGGCGGGCCGTTGCGGCTGATCTTGGCCGGCAAGACCGTGCTGGCTTATCTCGGCATTCTGGCCTTTCCGTTCCGCGCTATTCCGTGGCGCGAGTTCGACGTGACGCGCGCCGCCGTGGCCGCGCAGGCGGGGTGGCTGTTCCTGGGCATGGCGGCCATGGCCGGCGTCATGGCTTGGGCCGCGTGGCGCTGGCGGTTGGGGGGGCTGGCGCTGTTCTGGACCGTGGCGGCCATGGGCCCGGCCGCGAACCTTGTGGTCAACACCGGCCGTCCGCTGGCGGACCAGCGGCTCTACCTGCCGTCCGCCGGCTTCGCGCTGCTGGTGGGCGCGGGGTGGATGGCGCTGGGGCGGTGGCGGTGGAGCCGGCAGGCGCTGCAAGGGCTGGGCCTGGTGTTGTGCCTGGTCTACGCCGTGGCGCAGATGAACGCCTTGACCGCGTGGCGCAGTCCGCGCGCGCTGTGGGTGGCGGGTCTGCGCGCGTCGCCAAACCTCGTGGGACCGCATCTGAACCTGGGCGAGGCCTATGTGTCCATGGGCCACTACGCCGCGGCGGCCGAGCTTTTCCGCCAAGCCATCCGCCTGGGGCCCGATTCCGAGAAGCCCTACATCAACCTCGGCGGCGCGCTCAGCCGCATGTTCCGATTCGGCGACGCGCTGGCGGTCCTCGATCAGGCGGCGCAACGATTCCCCCAGAGCGCGGGCATCTGGAACAACATCGGCACCACGCGCTTCCGGCTGGCCGAAGTGTTGCGTGACCAAGGCGAGCCGGGACAGGCCGACGACTGGCTCCGCAAGGCCGCCGCCGCGTTCGAGGCTGCGGCTGCCCGCCAGCCCTCCAGCGCGCAGGCGTGGGCCAACCTCGGCAACTGCTATCTGGAGCTCAAGGACCTGGCCCGCGGCCGCGAGATGTACGAGAAGGCGCTGTCCGTCAACCGCCGCTTCGCCGAGGCGCACTACAACTTCGGACGTCTGCTGCTGGCCGAGAACAAGCCGCGGGAGGCCCTGCGCCAGTTCGAGGCCGCGCTGGAGGTGAACCCGCTGTTGCCCGAGGCCTGGGCGCAGGTGGCGCTGATGCGCGAGAAGGCCGGCGACGCCGCCGGCGCGGAGCGGGCGTGGCGCGGCGCGCTGGACGCGGACATGAAACGCGGCGTGGACGCCATGGCCATGGCGCAGGACTGGGCAGCCTTGGCGGCGCTGCTGGAGAAGCAAGGCCGCAAAGCCGACGCCCACGAGGCTTGGCTTCAAGCGTTGCGGCTGGCCGGCGACGTGCCGGAGGTCTTGGAAGGCGCCAAGCGGACCGCGCCGCAGTGAGCCCGCCCACCCGTTCGTCTATTCCGAGATGTCTGACCTGTCCGACAGGTCCGGCCCGTCTGACAACGCCATCTCCGCGAAATTCTGCCGACAGCAGCCCGAACCAGTGATAACATGCCACAATGAAACGGTTTATGGCAGGCCAGCCCTGGTTCCGCATGATGACGTCGGCGCGTCTGAGAAGCGAGGCCGCGCTTTGCCTGCTCCTTGGCCACGGCGAACGGGAGGACCGTCACGATGCGTCCCGGGCTCTTGAGTCTCAGCCTGATGTCGGCGATCTGCGTCTGGGCCGCGCCGCTGCCGGCTGCTGTCACTAACGGAGGCTTTGAACAGGGCAGCGGCGCCACGGCCGAGGGGTGGAGCTTTGTGGCCCAGGGCGGCAACACGGCGGGGCGGCGCGTCGAGGGCGGCGCGGCCGGCAAGGCCATCGCGATCTACGTTGACGAAAAGGGCGGCGCCGGGCTGTGGCGCACTGAGGCCTTCATGACCCTCGAGCCCAAGGCTCTTTACAGGATCACCTTCCGCTATCGCTGCGAGAACGGCGCCGTGGGGCCGTCTCTGGTCCTGCCGGGAGTCAAGGCGTGGCCCTTTGCGCCGTCCAAGGAGTGGCAGACCGCGGAAGCGCAGGTCGTCAACGAGAAGGACCGCAAGGTCATGGTCCGGCTCTGCCTGCGGGTGGAGGCCAAGGCTGGCAAGGCGGACACCGTCCTTTTCGACGACGTGACGTTCGAGCCCGTGGGCACGTGGGTTGACCGCGACTGGGAGGTGCTGGACGCGATCAGCGAAACACCGCCAGAGATGGTCGGCCGCAAGGAGACGCGCAAGCCCGTCGTTACCTTCGAAAGCCTGGCAGGCTGGCGGCTGATCGGTCACTACGGCGGCGTGGGCTTGGCGCGCAAGAGCGTGGAAGAGCAGCTTTTTGACAGGCCGTCGCTCAAAGTGGAGCTCTACAGCGCGGTCAAGGAGCTGGGGTGGGTGGAGATGAACCCGCCCGCGCCGATTCCCCTGGGCCGCGAGGCGGATTCGGTGTTCGTGTGGCTCCACAGTGTCCGCCGCCTCCCGACGCAAATCATCGTGAAACTGCTCGACGATCAGGGCAAGCTGGTCAAGGTGGACCTGGGCTGGCCCAAGTGGACCTACTGGTTCTTGAAGCAGGCGTGCATCGGCAAGACGCTTGGCCCGGGCGCGGCCTTTGCTGGATTCGAGTTCCGCAACCTGCCCCACTCCAGCGCGGGCATCCATACCATCTACGCCGCGCTGGTGGACGCAGGCTGTCCGCTCAAGGAGCCGCTGCCCAAGACCTACGAGCGCCTGCCAGCGAATCTCCCTTTCCCCACGACGCCGGACACGTTGCTACCCACGTTCAAGGTGACCGGCTCGGGCCGGGTGTCCAAGAGGGGCGAGGCGTACCACTTCGAGTACGAAGGCCCGGACGCGCGCTTCGCCTATCGCTACACGCCGCGGACCGGCACGCTGGACGACTTGGAGATTGTCTCCGCCTCCGGCGCGTTCAAGCCCGCATCGGGCAGCGGCCTCGCCTTCGAGTTCGGCGGCAAGCGGCTGACCGGCCCGCCTGTCGTGGCCACCGGCCTGCGCGTCAACTCGTACAGCGGACGCGAAGGCGCCAAGACCGTGCTCTCTGACGATCTGAAGCCGAGTCTGCTTGAGGAGAAGTTCGAGGGCGCCACGCTGCGCGTCACGTGGCGCTTCGAGGCCGAGGGCGACAAGGCCGACGTCGCTTACGCCTTCGCGCTCAGGGGCAAGTCGTTGGTCGTGGAGATGAGCAGCGCGGACCGTAACGTAACCAACGCGCAGTACGGCGTGGCCGAGAACGCGCCCGACGCCAAGCGCGTCACTTTCCCCTCGCACTGCGCCCTGGCCGGCCCCGGCGTTCTGTGCACGCGCGACCTGTTCGTCACGCTTGCGGCCGACTGGTATGTCTCCAACGCCAGCTTCTGGCCGGGGCGCGTCTGGAACGGGCCGGCCGACGGCGCCCGGCTCGGCTACACCTACACGCGCACCGACGGCGTGTTGCAGTTCGGCTACTCGCCCAAGACCAACGGCGAGCGCAACCCGCTCTTTGAGCGCGTCTTCATCACCGCTTCGCCCGACTTCCAGGAAGTCATCTGGAACATCCCCAACCCAGCGTCGCCCATGGGCCGCTTCACCAAGAAGAACCTCTACCTCATGATGGTCAGCGGCAAGACGGGTGAAGGCGCGCGCCGGCAGGACTACACCCGGTGGTTTCCGGAGCGAGCAAGGCTGTTGAAGCGCTACGGCGTGGACCACGTCATCTGCATGCATCACGCGCCCATGTACTCGCGCGCCGGCGGCAAGCGCGATCCGTTCTACATGACCACCCGCGTCAGCGGACTCCAGGAAGGCGGGCTTGGCGCCATCCAGCGCTACATGACCGCCCTCAAGGACATGGGGTGGGTACCGGGCATCTACACCACCTACGCGCTTATTCACCCCTTGGCCAGGCACTGGGACCCCAACGCCGTAGCCTATTCGCCCACAGGCGAGTGGAACGACCATCCCAAGGGCTACCAGTCCTATCGCCCCAAGGCCACCGCGGCGCTGGCTCTGGTCAACGAGTGGGCTCCGCGCATGCGCGACACGTTCCACGCTGCGGCCGCGTACCAAGATGTCACCACCGCCAATCGGCCGGCCGCCTTCGTGGACTACGACCACCGCGTCCAGGATTCGGCCATGGCGCGCGCGGCCTTTGCCGGATTCGGCTTGGCCTTGATGCGCGAGCGCGAGATCATGAACGGCCCCGTGTTCAGCGAAGGCGGCGGCCACATGTACTACGCCGGCCTTGTGGACGGCAACTACCCCAACCCCATCAGAGGCTCGGACAAGGAACCCTGGCTGCTCAACCTCGAACTGCTCAAGATGCACCCGCTCATGGCGGACGTGATGATGCACTACGTCCACTACACCAAGAACCTGGACCGATACATTTGCGCTTCCGTGGCCCACGGCCACATGGGCTACGCGGGCGCGGGCGCTCTGACCGGCGGTTACATGGACTTCGAGGGCAATAGCGACATACCGGCTGCGCTGCGCATCTACTACATGATGCAGCAGCTCCAGGAGCAGTACATCCTGGAGAAGGTGAAGACGATCCGTTACTTCAACGGCGCCGAGCTTTTGGACACCTCCGCCGCCGTGCGCTCCGGCGCGTACGAGCGCAACCAGGTCTTCGTCGAATACAACACTGGCCTCCGCGTCTGGGCCAACGGCAACTTCACGGAGTCGTGGACCGTGGTGGACGGCGGCAAGAAGAGCGTGCTGCCGCCCACGGGATGGATGGCGAAGCAGGGCAAGCGGCTGGCCGTCTTCTCCGGCGAACTGGGCGGCCGCCGCGTGGACGCGGCTTACACGCCGGCCTATGTCTACGTAGACGGACGCGGCGCCAAGACGGTCTTTGACGGCGTGACCACCAACGCGCAGGTGATCATCAGGAAGGCAGACGCCACGTCGCTAGAGGTCATCCCTGTCCAGATTGAGGCGCCTCCGGCCATCGCTCTCTCCATTGTCCCCAAAGCTCTTGGCCTCAAGTCTTCGTCGGTGAAGGTCGAAGCCTTGGACAAGGACGGCAGAGTGGTTGGCGAGGCGGAAGTTTTCCGGGCAGACCGCGCCATTGAATTGACTGTCTCCGCGGGGGTATTCAGTTTCCGCGTCAGCGGGTCCGCGGACTAGAGGCGACGGGCGAGAGTCCGCGGCGCTCAGCCGCGAAGCCGGCGTCGAACGCCTTTCTGCTGCGGCGGACCTGTCCAGGCGCGGCTCCCCGCAAGAAGCCACTCAACAAAGGGAATACGGGGGCTATTGAGCGTCGCCCTCCGTTTGCGGACAGGCCCGGTCTGGCCGGTCGTTACGCTTTGAGCGCGGCGCGGATGGCGCGGGCCAGGGCGCTGACGCGGAAGGGCTTTTGGAGGAAGGCGGCGGCGCCGTCGTCCAGAATGGCCTGCGCCGCTTCGTCAAGCTCATAGCCGCTGCACACGATGATCTTCATGTCCGGCCGGGTCTTGACCAGCTTGTGGAACGCCTCGGCGCCGTCCATGACCGGCATGGCGAGGTCGAGGATGGCGAGCTGGATGGGGCCCTGGTGGAGCCGGGCGGCGCGGACAGCCTCGGCGCCGTTGCATGCGGTGATCACCGTGTAGCCGAGGTGTTCGAGGATGTCGCGGGTTGTGCTGAGGACCGTTTCCTCGTCGTCGGCCAGGAGGAGCGTCTCGTGGCCGGTGGGGGTGTCTTCGTCCGCGTCGGGCTCGGGCGGGGCTTGGGCGGGGACTGCCGGCAGACAGACGCGGAACGTCGCGCCCTCGCCCTCCGCGCTTTCCACGGTGATCAGGCCGTGGTGGTTTTGGACAATGCCGTAGGCCGCGGCCAGCCCCAGGCCGCGCCCTTGGAACTTGGTGGTGAAGAACGGTTCGAAGATGCGGGCGCGGACGTCTTCGGCCACGCCGTGGCCCGTGTCGTGGACGGTCATCTCCA
This sequence comes from uncultured Planctomycetota bacterium, assembly GCA_964470775.1. Classification (GTDB taxonomy): domain Bacteria; phylum Planctomycetota; class Brocadiia; order CAIUPP01; family CAYYEE01; genus CAYYEE01. The sequence continues at coordinate 7,547 of CAYYEE010000196.1, forward strand.
CGTGCGGCCCGGGCTTGAGCGACGACAGGGGCGCGGGCGCGTCCGGCGTGACCTCGATGTTGCGGGTGGTCACGGTGACGACGCCCGGCCCGGAGATGGCCTCCACCGCGTTCATGCACAGGCTCATCACGACCTGGCTGATCTGGGCGCGGTCGGCTTCGATGCTCCATAGGTCCGCCTGCAGGTCCTCGACGATGCGGATGAGCATGGGCACGGAGCGGCTGTGGAGCCGCAGGGTTTGGCGGATGATGTCGTTGAGGTTGACGACGCGGGGATGGTACTTGCCGCCCCGGGCGAACGCGAGGAGTTGCTGCGCCAGCTCGCCGGCCTTCTGGGCGGAGTTGGTGATCTTGGCCAGCATGTTCATC
>CAYYEE010000197.1:0-7897 GCA_964470775.1 uncultured Planctomycetota bacterium
CGAGGTCCGGCTCGATCATCGTCTCTGGGACCTTGGCGATCCGGCGCTTGCCGCGCTCGGGCAGATTCCTCACCACCAGGCGTTCGCGGCCCAGGACTTCCACAAGTTCCAGCCAGAAGACGCCGTAGGGATCTGTGGCCGCCCCCCTTCTCGCCTGGTAAGGGTTCATGCCCTCGATCCCCGCCACGGATGACTCGCCGCGCATGAACGTCCGCCAAGAGCCCACACCCTTGTCAATGGGTTCCGCCAGCATCTTGCGCTTGGCGAGCATCGGCAAGGCCACCTTGAGGGGCACGTTGCCAGGGACCCGCCCCACGCCTTTTCTGCGTTTCCAGACCGTGTAGGGAACGGGGTAGGTGGTGCGCTGCGACTTGCGGAGCACGATCATGGCGGTCTTGTTGGCTGCGCCCTCAAACGGCTGCACAGCCACCAGATCATGCGCCTTCAAAACGCGAAACGGGCTATTGCCATTGAGATCGAAACGCCGGAAACCCTCGCCCGCGCCTTTGGACTTAAATACCTCCTGTGTTATCAGGAACCCCAGAGTCCCCTTCTCAGACAGGTAAAAGTCCGTCGCCGCATAGGTGAACAACATGGACAGGTCTTTCTCTCCGCCCCCCAGCCGCGCTGCCTGTCCCTTGAGGGAAAACAGCCCGTACTTCTGCCACAGCCCCAGAGTGGCGTCGCGGTAGGCTTGCGAGAGGTATTGCCAGCGGATCCATGGCGGATTGCCCACCACGTAGTCGAAACGTCCCGCCATTCTTGGCGCGAAAGCGTTCTTCAGAAAGCGCGCCCAGATGCCGTTCTTGTTCTCCTTGTCCAGAGCCGCCAGTTCCTCGTAGAACTCGGCGACGGCAGGTTCGTGCGGGGGAAACACCAGTCCCTCTTTGCGGAACCGTTCCAGCGCTTCTTGCGTTGTGAAGCGTCCTCTGACCGTTTCTTCCACGACGGGCGCTGCCCTTCGCATCATGAACTGCTTGCGCTCGATCCAGATGGACGGCACGTGGAATGTCCTTACCGCCGTGTGCACAGGGACGGACTTTCCGCCGTCAAAGTCCAAGTGGCCGGTCGTCTCCGGCCAGAGAAGGGAGTCCGCAAGATAGACAGGTATCTCCAGTTGCTCGATCTGCTCGCGCAGCTCGCCCAATGCGAACAGGTAGTTCATCCGTGCCGCAAGAACGGCCAGGGGGTTGAGGTCAAATCCCCAGATGTTCGCGACGATCCGCTTGGCCGTTTCCAGGGGCCGCTCGTGGTTTTCGCGGGCAAGCTCTCGCGCGCGGCCAACAGCCAGCACAAGGAACGTTCCCGATCCGCAAGCCGGATCAAGCAGGCGCTTGCGGGCATCGCCCTTGTAGCCGACTTCATCCAACGCGAGTTCGGCAAGCCAGTCTGGGGTATAGTACTCTCCCAGATTGTGGCGGACCTCTTGTGGGACCAGGTATTGGTAGAGCTTCTTGAGCAGGTCTCTCTGGGCGGACGGGGCAATGGCGCCTGTCTCCGGCTCGAACTGCGCGAGGGACCGGGCCATGTCCCGGATGGCGTCCTCCAGCCTGGGAGAGAAGGCGTCCAGGTACCATCGGAAGAAGTCGCCTTCCAGGAAGTTCGTGATTCCTTCGTGTGCGTATACGCCTCCGTCCTCCACATCCGTGAGACGGGCCTTCAAGCCTTCCCTGTCCGCGTGAGCCATATCCCCGCAGAAGGATGCCTTGATGGAGCGTTCACGCATCGTGAGGAGTTCAGCGGCCATCAGCTTCATGAGCAGGACGAAGTAGGTGTGGACGCAGAACAGCAGAACCTGGAAGCCCGTGTCTGGCGGCGCCTCGTAGAGAATGGCGAGACGGCGCGTGTCCTCCGACTGCCTGGCTCCAAAATGTTCCCCATAGACGATGCCGAAGAGCCTCTTCCATTCCTCAAGAAACGCCGCGACGCGTGGAGACGCCGCCCAATTCGCCTGGGCATCCACGAGCGCCGACACGGCTTTCTTGGCCACGGCGCCCGCTGGTCCGAAGTCTGCGGCAAGGTTCTCGGCCGTGAGAAGCTGGCGGGGCAACGCGCGCATCCACGCCAGAAGTGTGCGCGCGCTGGCCTGGTCAAAGGGATATGGCCCCTGACGCACGAAGTCGGCCGCGTCAAGCGACACCTTCGCCTTGTTCTTGTCGCCACCGTACTGGAGAAAAAATATCTGCTCCCCGTCGAACCCGACGCCGACCACTTTGGGGTCGAAGAGGAACAGCGTGTCCTTCAATTCCACCGCCAGCCCAAGGAGGTAGTTGCGTAGTTGCTCATCGGCGTGATCGATGCGGCTCTGGGACCGGAAGGCTCCAGGCGCTTCGTACTCGATAACGACCCTTCCGTGCACGGCGTCCATCCGTCCCGCATGCAGTACGGAGCGTTCGTACTGCGGCGCTTTGGACACCCCAATAGCCTCAAGGATGGGATCGAGCAGCTTCTCGAACCCGATACGCAGGTCTTCCTCCGTCTGACAGTGTTCGGCAAGCTTGGATGTTTCTTGCGCCAGCCGGTACGATAACTTGGGTACCGAGTCCTCCGGCGACAGGCGATCCCACAAGAAGTCTGTCCGAGTCTTTGTCATCATGTTGCTTGGTTCTAACGCCGTTCTTCCGCGCGGGGGGGATAGCCGCTAAAGTCCATGAATCCCCCAAAAGCTACCACGACCCGCGATGCGGGACAACAGGGAGGCTGCCGCATTCGACGCCGCTACGGGGCGGGGACCGCGCTATCCGCCGCCGCCTCGGCGTAGTTGGCCAGGGCCGCGTCGCAGGCCTCAATCATCTTGCTCCGCAGCGCGGGCGGGCGCAGCGCTTCGGCTTTGGGGCCATACTGCAAAAGCCAGCTCAACAGCCACTCCCACCGCGACACGGACAGCGTCAACACGGCGGCGCCGTCTTCCTGGGGCTCGATCGCGCCGGCGAAGCGTTCGTCCATGACCCACCGCACCAGGTCGGGCGCCAAGCGGATGGCGGCGTGCAGGTCGCGGCTGGTCGGGAAGTACATCTCCTCCCGGGCGTAGCGGGCGATGTCGAAGTCCTTGGGCGGGTCGAAGCGCTGGCCGGTCTTCTCGATGCGCCGGATGCGGTCCACGCGGAAGGGGAGCTCGCGGTCGCGCATCAGGCACCAGCCCACGGCGTACCACATGCCTCCTTGCTCCACCAGCCCGTAGGGCCGCACCACGCGCTCGCTCATGGCGTCGCGCGAGGCGGTGTAGTACTCGATGCGCACTTCCTCGCTGTCGCGGATGGCTTCTTCGAGGACGCCGAGGGTCTGGCCCAGGGGGCCGGGTTGTCCGCCCAGGCGCAGGCGGCGGCCGATGCGCTGAATCTCGCGGCGGCCCTGGCCGGGAAAGAGGCCGAGGATGCGGCCGCGCAGTCCGCGCACCACTTCATTGGCGGCCATGCCCGCGGGCAGCGAGTCCAGCGCCAGCAACACGGCCAGGGCCTCCTGCAAGGTGAGGGCGATGGGGCGGCTGATATGATCGGCCAGGGAGATGAACACGCGGCCGCGCTCGATGCCGGCGTTGATGTAGTCGGAGGGCAGATAGGGCGGCGCGCCGCAGAGCAGGGCCGCGTCAATGTCGGCCACGAGCTCTTCGCGCGTGCAGCCCAGGTACTGGGTCAGCTCGCCGATGGGCACGCCTTCGGGCCGGCGCCGCACGTAGGCGATCATGGTGAGGATGCGCGTCAGGCGCTGGGCCACGGGATCAGGCATGGCCGGCCTCCCCGGCCGCGTACAGCGCGCGCGTGGCTTTCAGCGCGTCCACGGTCATCTGGCGCAATTCGGGCGGCTCCAGCACGGTGGCGTGCCGGCCGAAGCGCAGCACCCATTGGAGGAACGCGGCGGCGTTGGTCACCGGCTGCTCCAGCACGCCGCCGCCGTCCGGCTCGTCGCTCCACCGCTCGCCCGCGGCCCGGGCGTCTTTGACCATCCAAGCCACCACGGGGTCGAAGCGCGTGCGGGCGGTCACGGCCTTGGCCCGGCCGAAGCGCCACGGGGGGCGGCCCAGGTAATCCTCCAGGCGGAAGGTCTCGGGCGCGGTGAAGTCGGGGCCGGCCGCGTTGGGCCGGGCCAGCGCGACCTCGCCGCGGATGCGGTCCACGCGGAAGCTGCGGATGGCGCGGCGGCTGTGGCACCAGCCCACGAGATACCACTTCCCGCCTTCCGCGCCCAGGCCATAGGGGTCCACGGTGCGCTCGGCCGTGCGGTCCGGGCCGATGGCGTAGTAGGTGAAGCGCACCGTGCGGCTGGAGATGGCGGCCTCGGTCAGCCGGCCCAGGTTGTCCTGCTCCGCGCTGGGCGTATCCGCGTCCGCGCGGCGGAAAATGAAGCGCTCTTCCATGGTGGACTGGACGCCGCCGGCGCCGGGCGAATCGAACTGGAGCTTCTGGAGCGCGCTGGACAAAGCGCCGGCCAGCGGACTGGCGCCGCCCGCGCGCGCCATCCGGCCCAGCACCGCCAGCGTAGCGGCCTCCTCGGGCGACAGCTCAATGCGCGGCAGAAAAACCTCATCGCGGGGGATGCGGTAACCGCCTCCGCCGGGCGTGTCGAGCGGCTCGAACTGGACCAGGATGCCCATGCGGCGCAGGTCCGCCTTGTCGCGCTCGAAGCGGCGCAGCGCGGTTTCCTTTGGCTGCGACGCGTCCGCGTAGTCCTCCATGCCGTCGCGGATTTCCTCCCACGGCACCGGGCGCCGCACCTTGAGGAGAAACGACACGAGGTTGAGCAGCCGTTCCTGTTTGCTGGTTCTTGGCATGGTCTGTTCTCTTGGTGCGAGGCCAATTCTAGGAAGGGGGAACGGCGTTGGCAAGGGGCGGCCGCCTTGAGGGCCTGTTGGACCTGTCTGACAGGCCGGACAAGCCGGACCCGTCTGACAAGTTCTCTGCGGATGATACACTGCTGCTATAATTGATACAGTGACGAGCGCCTCGTGGATTGGGAATCAACCGGTCATTTCGCGTCAACAGGATGGAGACCGTCATGCGCAACAGGACAACGGCTGTCGCGACGCTGACATGGGTGATCGCGACACTGGTGGCGGTGGCGGCTTTGGCTCAAGAGCCTGTGCGGCTGGCGCAGGACGGCAAGCCTGTGGCGGTGATCGTCTTGGGCGGCGACGCCGCGACACAGCGCGCCAACGCCGCGGCCGCCGCCCTATTGTCGGCCCACCTTCAGCAGATGACCGGCGCGGCGTTCCCCATCAAGCCCGAAAGCGAGCTGGGCGCCCAAGTTCGCGGCGGCCTCGTGACAAGCGGCGCCGGCGATCTGCCGGCCGGCGCCAAGAACTTCGTGATCGTGGGCCATGGCGCGCTGGCCAAGGCGCTGGGCGTGACAGCCGAAGGTGTGGGCGTAGGCGGCATGCGGCTCAAGACTACGGCCAACGCCGTGGTGTTGCTCGGCGGGCCGGCTGAGGAGCCGGGCCACACGGATCCCTATGGCGCGCGCTACGCGGCCATCGAGTTGCTGGAGCGCCTGGGCGTCCGCTATCTCTGGCCGGGCGAGGAGGGGCGCGTCGTGCCCAAGCTAGCCACGGTCGACGCGCCGGCTCTCGACATCGCCTGCACGCCGCAGGTGAAGGCGCGCGGCATGAGGTGGGCCCGCCTGGGCGACCGGGGCCAGATGGGCCTGGACCGCCTCAACATGAGCCAGAAGGACTGGCAGCGCGCCTATGACGCGGCCGAGCAGTCCGCGGCCGGCGTGTCGTGGAGCGAGTGGCAAAGGCTGGGCGGGTCCATGCCCTCGTTCGGCCATGCGGGCGGCGGCCTGCGCGACGCGGCCAGGTATCTCAAGGAGCGCCCGGAGTGGTTCGCCCTTCAGGCCGACGGAACCCGCGACCAAGGCGGCGACCCGCGCTTCCGGCTGTGCAAGTCCAACCCGGACCTCATCGAGCACGTGGCCCAGGACATCATCGAACGCGTCAAGGCGGACGCGTCCATCACCCTGGTGTCGCTCGACTCCAACGACGGCGGCGGCAACACGGGCTGGTGTCTGTGCGACAAGTGCCGCGCCCTGGACGCGCCCAACGGCCCCAAGATCACCATGACCACCTTCGGCGCCCGCGTGAGCCCGGACAAGCCCGCGCGCAAGCGCGAGCAGATCGAGTGCGTCTCGCTGACGGACCGGCTGGTGTTCTACTGGAACAGCATTGCCGAGCGCGTGGTGAAGGTCCACCCTAACCTGCTCTTCGGCGTCAGCGCGTACAGCGTGTTCTCCAACCCGCCCGTGCAGCGCAAGCTGCACCCCAACCTCGTGCTGCGCTACGTGCCGTCGGACATGAAGCGGTGGCAGGGCTGGCAGGCGGCCGGCGCGCGGCGCATCTACTGGAGACCGAACATCCTTCTCATGAACCGCCGCCACGGCAAGCTGTGCTCCATCGTGGGCCAGCTCGCCGAGAATATGAGCGCGTTCGCCAAGGCGGGCATGTTCCAGACCGATTTTGACTCCATCTTCCACAACTGGTCCACCATGGGGCTTTCGTACTATGCGGCGGCGCGGCTGAACTGGCGGCCGGACCTGACGGCCGGCGAGATCATCGCCGACTATGCGCGGGCCGGTTTCGGCGCGGGCGCGCAGAGCGTGCAGCGCTACTTCGAGCGCGTGGAAGCCATCACGCGCGGAGGCGGCGCCGATGAGGAGGAGATCACCGGCGCGGCGGTCAAAGCCAGCCACGAGACCGCGGCCGACTACTGCTACACGCCGGCCGTGGCCAAGGAGCTGCACGGCCTGCTCAACGACGCCGCGGCCGCGGCCAAAGACGACGCCGGCGTCCAGAAGCGCATCGCCTTCCTGCGCCTGGGCCTGCTCTTCACCGAGTTGCAGGAGACGCTGGATGACATGGCGCGCCGCGCCAAGGCCGGCGAGAAGGTGGACATGAACCAGGCGAAGAGACTGGTGGACCTGAACTGCCTCGCGCTGCGCGACCTGACGTTGAACCACACCTTCGCCATCAACGTGCCTCAACTGATCTGGGGAACCGGGACCTTTGCGCGCTGGGCGCCGCTGGGCGGCCGGCGCGTGGCGCCTTCGGACCCGAAGCTGCTGGACCGGCTCAAGAACCCGCGCTTTCGCCTCACTGGACGCGAACAAGGCATTGCGGATATGCTCAAAGCCTATGGCATGGATAAGTGACGGCAAGCCCAAGCGTGGCGCAGCGCGCCGACGATGTCGGCGCGGGGGGGGCGCCGTCCGCTCATGACCCAGCCGGCTCCTCTTGAAGGCCAGGGCGCAACCTCGCGCCAGAACCTGCTGCTCTTCTTCGTGGGCGTGGCCCTTCTGGGCATGGCCGGCGGCATGTTCGAAACGACCTTCAACAACTTCATCGCGGACACGTTTCATCTGACGCCGGACGAGCGCGGCTTTCTGGAGTTCCCGCGCGAGCTGCCCGGGTTCCTGACCGCGGTTCTGGCGGGCGCGCTCTTCTTCCTGCCCGAGACGGGGATCGGCGCCGCGGCGGCCGCGGCCGTAAGCGTGGGCATGGTGGGCCTGGCGGCGTGGGGATCGCGCTGGGCGCCCATGCTCGTGTTTCTGACGCTGTGGAGCGCGGGCGCGCACCTGATGATGCCGGTGCGCTCGTCGCTGAGCATGGAGCTGGCCTCCAAGGGCCAGAAGGGCCGCCGGCTGGGCCAGGCGCAGGGAGCGTCCATCGCGGCCAGCATCGCGGGGTGCGCCGTGGTTTGGGCCGCGACCAAGGCATTGCCCGGCAACTACGCCCTCATCATGATCCTGGGCGCGGTTCCGGCGCTGGTCGCGGCGCTGGCGTTCTGGCGCATGAAAATGCCTGGCGCGCGGCTCAAACGGGCCAAGTTCGTGTGGCGGCGCCAATACTGGCTCTACTACGTCCTGGCCTTTCTTTTCGGCGCGCGCAAGCAGATCTTCATCACCTTTG
>CAYYEE010000198.1:0-7859 GCA_964470775.1 uncultured Planctomycetota bacterium
CCGAGCGGCCGCTCAAAGCGCAACCACCTTCGCCTCGCTCGCCGCCAGTTCCACCGGCGACATCGCGCCCGCCACGACCGCCTTCATCGCCGTGGAGCCGAAGTTCGCCACCACAGCATAGTCGCGTCCGTCCAGCCCGCGCAGCATCACCCCGCGCAGATCGCCCCCAAGCTCCAGCCGCGCCGACGCGTTCTCTCCCGCCCACTTCCGCGCCCGGCCGCTGTCCACCGACGCCGCCACCGCCCACCCCGCGTCCAGCGCCACGGCCCCCGCGTCGAACGCCGTCGTCTCCTTCATGATGGGCCAGCCGATCTCCTCCGTGAAGAGCGAGTGATACATGCCGCCCCGGCGCTGGCTGCTCCGCGACACCGCCAGCGTATCGCCGCCATAGAGACCCAGAACCGCGATGCGGTCCTCCACGCACGCCCACCGCGACCGCAGCTCCACAATCTCATCCTGCCGCGCCGGCCCGTCCAGCAGATACGCCCCCGACTCGCTCGTGAGGATCCTTCGGAATCCTGCGTGCAGGTCGTTCGGCACGTTCAGGCGCAGCCCCTGCAACTCCGTCAGGTACGTCCTCCGGCTGCCGATGCGGACCAGCTCCAGCCCCGCCACCGTGTGCCCGTCCGGCAGCGCCGCGAACGCAATCCAGTGCTCCGCCGCGTCCGCGCCCGCCCACCCTTCGTTCAGCCACGTCTTCTCCCCCTCGATCAGCTTGCCGCACGTCACAAACCCGCCCCCGAAGCTCGAAATCGTGAATCCCCCCAGGCGCCGGTTGACGTGAGGCGGCGCCGGGTGGCACGCCGCCACGACCTTCCCCGTCAGGTTGCCCTCCCACTCCGCCAGATCGCCGTTGTCCGGCGGCAGGCACAACCCCTGGCCCAGCCCTTGCGCCCGCCACGAAAACGACGCCAGCCGCGTCGCGCAACGGCTCAACACCGCCCCATGCTCCGGCTCGATCCATTCCCCCGCCGCCGACGCCTCGAAGCCGCCCCGCGACCGCGCCGGCGCCTTCACGAGATCGCCATACGCCAGCGCCATGCCCAGCACGCACGCCCGGTCCGACTCCAGCCGCGTGTAGTAATAAGGATTGTGCCTCGCCAGCTCGGCCAGCCGCTTGCCGTAGAACGACCCGTCCGGGTTCTGCCGCTGCTCCTTGGCCATCAGCTCAAGCTGCCGGTTCGCCAGCTCCACCGCGTGCGCGTCGCCCAGCTGGTCCGCCGCGTACAGCAGCGCCGGCAACAGGTACTCTTGGCAATACGCGTAGCGGACGCGCGTGTCCCCGCCGATGCGCGCCAGCCGACCGTCCGCGAAGATCATCCGCCGCAGCACGCCCCACAGGTCCGCCTCGTGGTGGTCCAGCTCCGCAGGCCGCTCAAGCCCCTGCCCCTTCAGATCAAAGTGCAGAATCGCCGCGTTCGACACGCAGATCACCATATAGCCCACGTTCATGTACCCATGGTGATCCAGCGCATAGGACGAGAAGAACCCCCCGCCCACGCACCCCGGCACAACCCCCACGTCTTCCGGCACGCACACTGAATTGACCAGAAACACCCGCGCCTTGGCGCGCCACGCCGCGGCCTGCGGATCGTCCGGGAACATCGCCGCCGCGCGCCACAGCGCCGCCCCGTTCCACAGGTTCGACTCCGGCGCGTTCATCCCGCTCGACGCCCATCGGTTGGCCACAATCCCCTGGGCCGCGCCTCGCTTGTGGCCCGCCATCACCCACGCCGCCTCGCTCGTCAGCATCGCGCGCAGCGCCGCGCGGTCCCCCGTCGTCAGCCACGGCTCCAGCAGCCGAACCCCGTACATCATCCGCTCCACCCCCAGCGAGCTGATCCACGTATGCCCCCACTGCGTCCCATCCGTGCACGCCCCGCTCCCGCTCACATGACTCGCCAGGCTGAACCTCAGCCCCGCCAGCGCCCGCTCCCGCTCCCGCGCGCCGCCCTCCGCCGCCAGCGCGGCCATCGCCGCCACGTACTTCTGATTCGTCTGCACCCCCCACGAGTTATACCCCGCCCCATAGCACCCCTCGCCCGGCCGCCCCGGAATCTCGTACCAGTAGCGCTCCGCGCCATCCGCCCAACGCCTCAACATCTCCAGCGCCAGTTCGCGGTTCAGCATCGCCTTGAACCATTCCTTTCCTCATGTCGCGGCGCGCAACCCCAAACAGCCGTTGCGTCTTTCAGCTCGCGTCAAGGACACACGGACCACGGAGGCTCTTTCGCGGGCCGTCATCCATCAGCGCCGATGAGCGAAGATAAGTGGTTTCCTCATCGCCTCTCACCGCCCGCCAGAAACCTCCTCAGCTTCTCCGCCGTGTGGCGGATCGCCGCCGCCTGCGCTTCCAGCGTCACCCCGCCCACGTGCGGCACGATCAGCAGGTTGTCGTGCGTCCGCGCGTAGCGGATCAGCGGATGGTTGTACAGGTCCTTGTCCCACTCGCCGTCAATCACGTCCACCCCCGCGCCCGCCAGCCGTCCCGATTCCAGCGCCTCCACCATCGCCCCCTCGTCCACAATCGCCCCACGGCTCGTGTTGATCAACACCGCCCCCGGCTTCATCAACCCGAACTCCCGCCGCCCGATCATCCCCCGCGTCTCGTCCGAAAGATGCACGTGAATCGTCACGATATCCGACCGCCGCAGCAGCGTGTCCAGGTCCACCTGCTCTACGAAAGGAAGCTCGATCCGCTTCAGGTCGCAGCCCAGCACCTTCATGCGGAACGCCTGCGCGTACTGCGCCGAGATCGTCCCCAGCCGCCCCACGCCCAGCACGCCATACGTCTTGCCGCTGAGCTGATGCCCACGGAACACGTCCCGCGCCCAGAACCCCTGTTTCGCCGCGTCGAACGCCCACGGAATCCGCCTCACCACCCCAAGCAACAGCCCGAACGCCAGCTCCGCCGTGGACGTGATGTCCTTGAGGAAATCCGTGTCATGCTTCAGGCTGAGGATCTCCACGCCCTTCCGGCCGCACAACTCCACGTCCAAGTGGTCCAGCCCCGTCGAACTCGTCGCGATCACCTTTAGCCGCCGCGCGTTCGCCAGCACGTCCGCGTTCACCCGCACATGCAGCGACGCCACATACGCGTCGAACTCGCCGATGATCTCCACCAGCCGCGCCTGGTCCGCCTTCTCACACACCACCTCCGCCACCCCGCGCAACGGGTCCAGCGACTCAGGATACGCGCTCACGTCATGCATGCACAACACGCGGGGCAGGGCCATGGGGTCTCTCACCAATCGAAAAAGCGAACCATCCAGCGCGGCGAGCCATGTTACTTCCGCCCTCCCGCTAGCGTCAACGCCGCATTCCTCCGCCAGGCCCATCCAGCCTATCGCGCCTTCCCCCCGCCCGGCCGCTGGGCGCGCCCCGCCGTTTGTGCTATCATACGCCTCCGTTGGCCCAACCTTGTGGGAGTCTCTTTCATGGCAGCAAAGATGCGCGCCCTCGTCAAATCGCGCCCCGGCGAAGGACTGTGGATGGAAGAAGTCCCCGTCCCCGAGCCCGGTATCAACGATGTCCTCATCCAGATTCACAAGACCGCCATCTGCGGCACCGACGTCCACATCTACGAATGGGACGCCTGGTCCCAGAAACACATCAAAACGCCCATGACCATCGGCCACGAGTTCGCCGGCGTCGTCGCCGCCGTGGGCAGCAACGTCCGCAGCTTCAAGCCTGGCGACGTCGTCAGCGGCGAAGGCCACCTCGTCTGCGGCCTGTGCCGCAACTGCCTCGCCGGCCGCCGCCACCTCTGCCCCCACACCCAGGGCATTGGCGTGGACCGCGACGGCGCCTTCGCCGAGTACCTCTGCATCCCGGTCAGCAACGTCTGGGGCGCCAGCCCCGCCATCCCCATGGATCTCCTTTCCATTTTCGACCCCCTCGGCAACGCCACCCACGTCGCCCTCTCCTTCGACCTCGTGGGCGAAGACGTCCTTATCACCGGCGCCGGCCCCATCGGCTGCATGGCCGCCGCCATCGCCCGCCACGTCGGCGCCCGCTACATCGTCGTCACCGACGTCAACCCCTGGCGCCTCGAACTCGCCAAGCGCATGGGCGCCACCATGGTCGTGGACGCGCGAACCGAGCGCGTCGAAGACGCCCAGAAGAAGCTCGGCATGAAAGAAGGCTTCGACGTCGGCTTCGAAATGTCCGGCAACCCCGACGCCTTCCGCTCCATGCTCGCCAACCTCTGCCACGGCGCCCGCGTCGCCCTGCTCGGCATCCTGCCCCCCAGCACTGCCATCGACTGGGACCTCGTCATCTTCAACTCCCTCCTCATTAAAGGCATCTACGGCCGCGAGATGTTCGAGACGTGGTACAAGATGACCACCATGATTCAGAGCGGCCTCGACGTCACGCCCGTCATCACCCACCATTTCCCCGTGGACCGCTTCCAGGAAGGCTTCGACGCCATGCGCTCCCGTCGAAGCGGCAAAGTCGTCCTGGAGTGGAAATAGGCGGATCGGAGAACACACCATGCTCGGCAAGATGAAGCAACACATCGAGACCGCGCTCAAGGAAATCCGCGACGCCGGCCTCTACAAAGGCGAGCGCGTCATCGCCGGTCCCCAGGGCCCCTGGGTCCAGCTCAGCGACGGCAGCAAAGCCCTCAACCTCTGCGCCAACAACTACCTCGGCCTCTCCGGCCACCCCGACCTCATCGCCGCCGCCAAGGCCGGCCTCGACCGTTGGGGTTACGGCCTCTCCTCCGTCCGCTTCATCTGCGGCACCCAGGGCCTGCACAAGGAACTCGAGCGCCGCGTCTCCGACTTCCTCGGCACGGAAGACACCATCCTCTACTCCTCCTGCTTCGACGCCAACGGCGGCCTCTTCGAAACGCTCCTCGGCGAACAGGACGCCATCCTCAGCGACGAACTCAATCACGCCAGCATCATTGACGGCGTGCGCCTGTGCAAAGCCCAGCGCTTCCGCTTCAAGAACGGCGACATGGCCGACCTCGAAGCCCAGCTCGGCCAGGCCGCCTCCGCCCGCTTCCGCATGATCGCCACCGACGGCGTCTTCAGCATGGACGGAACCATCGCCGACCTCAAAGCCATCTGCGACCTCGCCGACAAGACCGAGTCCCTCGTCATGATTGACGACAGCCATGCCGTCGGATTCCTCGGCGCGCGCGGCCGCGGCACGCACGAACACCGCGGCGTCATGGGCCGTGTCGACGTGATCACCGGCACCTTCGGCAAAGCCCTCGGCGGCGCGTCCGGCGGCTACACCAGCGGACGCAAGGAGATCATCGAGCTCCTACGCCAGCGCTCACGCCCCTACCTCTTCTCCAACACCCTTGCCCCCGCCGTCGCCGCCGCCTCGATCAAGGCCTTGGAGATCGTTTCGTCGTCCACCGAACTGCAAGACAAGCTCCGCGCCAACACCGCCCGCTTCCGCAACGGCCTGGCCCAGGCCGGTTTCAACCTTCGCCCCGGCGAACACCCCATCATTCCCGTCATGCTCGGCGACGCCAAGCTTGCCGGCGACATGGCCGCCCGCCTCCTGCGCGAGGGCGTCTATGTCATCGGCTTCTCCTATCCCGTCGTCCCCAAGGGCCTCGCCCGCATCCGCGTCCAGATGTCCGCCGCCCTCTCCGAGAAGGACCTCGACTTCGCCCTCGACAAGTTCGCCAAAGTCGGCAAAGAGATCGGCGTCATCAAGTAGATGGGAAACATGTCAGTGATGGGACGCATGGAAGGAGCGGCCCCATAGCCTCTCCCATGACTCGCATATCTCCCATCATTCCCATCCGCCCGCCGCCCCGCTACTTCAGCGCGTCAATCGCTTCCGCCACGCTGCGCACCGGCTGCGTCTTGAGCGGCCCCACCGACTTCGCCGCCGGCCCCGCCGGCACAATCGCCCGCCGGAACCCCAGCCGCGCCGCCTCGGCCAGCCGCGCGTCCAGCCGGCTCACCGCCCGCACCTCGCCCCCCAGCCCCACCTCGCCCGCCAGGATCACGTCGCGCGGCACGGGAAATCGGCTGAAGCTCGACGCAATCGCCAGCGCAATGCCCAGGTCCGCCGCCGGCTCCTCCACGCGCACCCCGCCCACCGCGTTCACAAACGCGTCCTGACCCCCGATGTTCAGCCCCACCCGCTGCTCCAGCACCGCCAGCAACATGCACACCCGCTGATAATCCACCCCGCTCACCTTCCGCTCCGCCGAGCCATAGTGCGCGTCCGCCAGCAGCGCCTGCACCTCCACGAGAATCGACCGCGTGCCCTCCAGGCTCGGCACCACCACGGACCCCGTCACCCCCGAACGCAGGTCGGAAAGGAAGATTTCCGACGGATTCGTCACCTCGCCCAGCCCCTGGCCCCGCATCTCAAACACGCCCACTTCGTTGGTCGAACCGAACCGGTTCTTCACCGCCCGCAGCAGCCGGAACGTCTGGAACCGGTCGCCCTCGAAATAGAGCACCGTATCCACCAAGTGCTCCAGCGTGCGCGGTCCGGCAATGGCCCCCGACTTAGTCACGTGGCCCACCAGGAACAGCGGCGCCCCCGTCTGCTTGGCTTGATACACCAGCCGCGTCGCGCCCTCGCGCACCTGCGCCACCGACCCGGGCGCCGACGGCAGGTCCGGGCAGTAGACCATCTGAATCGAGTCCACAACCACCAGGTCCGGCTTCGCCCGGCGCCAGTGCTCCAGAATCGCGTCCAGCCCCGTTTCCGCCAGCAGCAGAATGCGCTCATGCATCGCCCCCAGCCGCTCCGCCCGCAGCCGCGTCTGCAACAGCGACTCCTCGGCCGTCACATACAGCGTCGTCGCCCCGCCCACCGCGAGCTGATGCGCCGCTTGCAGCAGCAGCGTGCTCTTGCCAATCCCCGGGTCCCCGCCCACAAGCACCGCCGACCCCAGCGCCGCGCCACCGCCCAGCACCCGGTCGAACTCCCCAATCCCCGTGGCCAGCCGCGCCGCGTCGCACAGCTCAATTTGCGTAATCGGCGTCGGCGCGTTGGCCCTCCCGCCCGCCCCCGCCGGCGCGCTCAGCTTCGGCCGCGGCGTGTCCGACTCCGGCTCCGCCACCTCCTCCACCAGGCTGTTCCACTCGTTGCAGTCCGGGCAGCGCCCCGCCCACCGCGGCGTCTGCGCTCCGCACTGCTGACACACAAAGATGATCTTCCGCTTGGCCATGGAGTCCTGGAGCAAAAAGGGTTCACGTCAACACGTCACGCCATGAGAATACGCCCCCGCGCCCCCCCGCGCAAGACCAGCCGCCGTCACGCCCCTTGCGTCCCATGCGCACAGCTCCGCCCCTCAATACAGATACGGCTCCTCCGGCGCCTCGATCGGCTTGACCGTCGCTTTGCGCAGCACAGGCACGCGCTTCTCGTCCTTCTCAACGAACCCGAACTCGCCCGTCACGCTCAGCCACTGGCTGTCTTCCCACTTCCCGGGGCTGACTTCCTCCACAGCCACGGCCGCGGGAACCGCGTCCGCCGCGCAGCACGTGATAACAAAGCGGAACAGCAGAAAGCGCTTCTCGCCGATCACCTTCAGCACGCGCTCGTCGCGCAGGACCATGCCCGTCGCGGTCACGCGCTGGCCCAGGTGCGAATCTGGATTCCGCAGCAGCTCGACGATCGTCAGTTCCTCGGCCCCGTTCTCGGACTCCGCCGCGGGCTCCGCCGAAAGGGCTCCGGACTTACCTCCGGTCGCGGGCGGCGTCGGCGGGCCGGCCTTTGACTTGTCCCGTGTTGGCGCAAGCGATGACGCCGGCGCCGGCGCCTCCAGCGACACCGACCGCGAGTGAAAAGCCGCCGCGTCCAGCCGCGCGTTGCCCATGCCCAGCAAGTAGATCAGCGGCGCCGCCAGCAGACCCAGCCGGATTCCC
>CAYYEE010000199.1:0-7793 GCA_964470775.1 uncultured Planctomycetota bacterium
ATCCCGCCGTTGGCGGGCTGAGGCGCCATGTCCCCGCCGACGCGGTGTCTTTTTCTACGGGCCGTTAGCCCGAACCGTCAGATGTGTCGGACCTCACGGACTACTTGCGGTAGGCGAATTGCGCTTCCGCCTTGGCGCCGCTGGCCAGTTCCACGGCCTTCACCGTCCACGTCCCAGCCGCGTCGTTGGCGGCCAGGTCCAGCGCCAGCTCGACCACGCCGTCCTTGGCGCCATAATGGCCGCTGAACTCGGCTGGCTTGCCTTCGGGGTCGAGGATTTCGACCTTCACGGGCGCCACGGCCGCCAGGGGCTTG
Organism: uncultured Planctomycetota bacterium; assembly: GCA_964470775.1. GTDB lineage: Bacteria > Planctomycetota > Brocadiia > CAIUPP01 > CAYYEE01 > CAYYEE01. The sequence goes on from CAYYEE010000199.1 coordinate 315, forward strand.
CCGTCCCGGTCCGCCACCGTCACCTTCACCGCCGCCTTGCGCTCCTGAGGCTGGCGCGAGGCGATTTCGACCTTGACTCCGCCAACGGGCTTGGGCGACACCATGAAGAGCCGGCCCTCGCCAGGGCCGAAACTCACCGCCCACTCCACGCCTTCGCCCGAGGGCTTTGCGTCCACGAGTCTGCTGGCCAACAGGTCATAGACCCACACGCCTTTGCGCCGGATGGACACCTTGGCGTCGAGCGGCAGGCCCTTCTCCATCACCTTGCGGTGCTGGCCCACGTAGTCGCCGTAGGTCCTCTTGTCGTTGACGGCGAAGAGATAATCCGTGTCCTTGTACGTCCGCACGCGCACAATGGCGTCCGGACTGGAGGAGTCCGCGAACCAGGTCACAACAGCCGAAAGCTCCTGGCGCACCTGCTCGGCCATGGCCTGCAGCGCGGCCTTGTCCTTGTCCGGCGGTCCCTTGCGGTCCAGCTTGCGGATGAGGACGTCGGGCGTCAGGCCAGGCGCCAGGTTCTCGTCGCCCACGATGACGCCGCCTTTGCGCTGCCACGCGCGGATGCGGTCGGCCACGGACTGGGGCAGCACGTCGCAGTCGGGCATGACCAGAACCTTGAAGTTGTCCAGCCCGTCGCGCAGGATGGTCTCCTCGTAGACGATCCTGGGCTGCATGCGCGCCCATTGCAGCATGATGTGCGCGTTGGCCGCCCACGCGCCGCCCCACCCCCACGTGCCGCGCGAGCCGAATACGTTGGATGCAAAGCTTTCCAACAGAGCCACATCCGTCCCGCGATCCGGAATCTGGATCAACGTCGCGCCCAAGGGCAAGGCCACTTCGCGGATGAGCGCGGCCAGCCGCTTGCTCGTCTGAGGATTGGTGTAGCGATAACTGCCGTGCTGCGCCTCGACCAGCGACCCCCAACCGTGGTACATGATGCCCTGCACCGGCCGCGACAGCTTGAACCAGAAAGCCTCGCTGAGGTGATCGGGCGCGATGGTGATGAACTTCGCGTCCGGGATGTTCTTCTCCCACTCGGTGTAGTCTTCCTTGTTCTTGGGCAGGCTGGGCGCCGTGCCGCTGCGATACCAGATGACCTGCGTCATCTTCATGACGCGCTGGCCTGGTCGGCCGTCGGCCATGGCGAACAGTTCGTCCGCGGCCTGGCCCATCTTGGGCGGGTCGGGGTAGGTGTAGGTCCACTGGGAGATGACGTCCACCTCGCCACCGCTGCCCCAAATGGGCGGGCAGCGCACCGCCGGGTCGAAGAACGTCCAGAAGCCGGGCTGCGTGGCGGTCTTAAGACCGCGGTGGACCTGCGTGTGCAGGTTGTTCCACCCGTCGCCCACCGTCCAGAACCACTGGTAGAACTTCAGGATGGGGTGATCGTCGGGCACGATGCGGCTGGCGGGGAAGCCTTTGATGCGGCCATAGGGCAGGCCGCCTTTGCTGACGGCCTCGGCCGGAATATCCACTCCGGCAAACGCTTTGTACGCCGCTTTGTCGTGGTCGTGGAAGCAGAGGTTCGTGCCGTCGCGGATTTCGGTGTGGATCAGCGCGCCTTCCCACGCGGGGTGCGCGCCAAAGGTCCTGGCCATGGCCGCGCCCGTGTTGTAGCAGAACTTCTGCACGTCCTGGAACAGGCCGCACGGGTTCTCGCGCTCATAGGGCTTGCCTTGGCGGTCAATGCGCTGGTACTTTTCCGTGAGGCCCTTGGTCGTCACGGTGTAACGGCCCGGCGAGACGCTGGCCACGCTCTTGAGGCCGGCTTCCAGCCGTTCGTCCATGCGCGCCATGGCCTTGGTCGCGGCGTCCGGGTCCATGGCCTCTCCCCCCGCGCCCTCCTTCCAGATCTTGGTGAGATTGGCGAGGCTGCCCAAGTCGTGCGTGAAGCCGATCTCCTTGAGCCGCGCCACGTCGCCGTGGCCCCACAGCACGATGGGCAAGTACTTGGGAAGCGGCCGGGGCGTGATGGTCACCTTCTGGAGCGTCTCCGCCTTCACGTCCTTGCCAGCCACCTTGCCGGCCACCTCCACCTTGAGTTCATAGGCGCCGGGCTTCAGGGCGGTGTCGATGGGGATCGCGTCCGTGATCGCGCCGCTGGCCGGCCCATCGGGCAGCGTCTTATCTACGCGGAAGGACGTCCCCTCCATCACGGCCGCCAGCTTGACACCCGTCAGCGGAGCGTCCATGTCATTCATGACGGACACCTGAACCGCCGCCTTGTTCTCCATGCGCTGGAACACGGTCCGGCCAGCGGAAGCGGTGACCGTGACGCCGCCGGCCGCCCACGCGGGCGCGCCCTTGAGGATGCGCGCCTGGTCAATGACCCCGGGGAAACCGCCATAGTTGCTGCCGATGCGGTCGCCGATGACGAGCGGCCGCGCGCCGGGCGCAACTGCGCCGCGGCCCTCAAGAACCGTCTTGCCCACGGGCGCGCCGTCCACGTAGAACCGGCCCACGCCGGCGCCGTTGTAGGTGAAGGCCACGTGCCGCCAGGCGCCCGGCTCCAAGGCGAACTCGTCGGACTCGAAGTTGGCGGAGTCAGCTCCAAACCCCAGGTTCGCGACAAGCTGGCTGCCTTTGCCCTTCTTGCGCAGGTAGAGCATGTAGTCGTTGTTGCTGCCTGGCTTGTCTAGCGCGTAGCTGATGTACTTCTTGTCGAACAGGTACGCTTGTTTGGCCTGGGCGTACTCGGGCTTGGGCTTGATCCACATCTCCAGCGCAAAGGCGCCCTGAGGGCACAGGTCCGGCGCGTGCTTGGCCGTGGCGCCGTTGGGCTTGTCGAACTTCTCGCCAGGGCCGAAGCACTCCAGGCACGACCCGAACAGCCCGCCGGGCGAGAACTTCGACTGGCCGCGCAGGGTCAAGTCGTGCTGGCGGCCGGAGTTGTCCTTGGCTTCCGCGCCGGGCTGGAACTGCCACAGCGCCACCACGTCCGGCCCGGTGGCGTCGGCGCCCGCGTAGAGCTGCGCCCAGGGTTTGTCCTTGGGCGCGGCCGGAGTCTGCGCCCACGCCGCCCACGCCAAAGCCGCCGCCGCCACGCCCGCCGCAAAACGTTGCAGGATCATCGCGCCTTTTCCTCGCCATGCTGAGAATTCCGGGAACCCGTCCACGGCACAGTCCGTCCGCCCCTCACTTGATCCGCAGCGCCTCGATCGTCACCGGCTTCCAGATGCCGCCGCCATGGGCGGCGTTGAACACGCGCACCGTCACCTGATTCCTCTCGCCCCACTTGACCTCTTTGGTCACGTCCAGGCTGAACTCTTGGTCCCAACCCGAGGGTCCGACGTCGTGCTGGCCGACGTACTGGCCGTTGACCCACACCCATGCGGCCTCGTCCACGGCGCCGAACTTCAGCTCCACGGCCACGCAGTCGGGCTTGGCCGGCAGGTCCACGAACACGCGCTGCCAGGCCACGCCGATGTAGGGTTCTTTCCAATGGCCGATGGAGATGACCTTCCAATCCTTGTCATCGAGTTCCGGGGCGAACCATTTCTGCTCGTGGCCGTCCAGCGCCGGGTCGGCCTTGAAACGCCATCCGTCGTTGGGAAGGGGAATCGACTTCTCGACCACGACGCGCGTTACATGGTCGGCCATGTCGGGCCGGTCGCGCAGCAGGACGACATCGCGATGGAACGGCCACAGGGCGGCCGCGGCCAGGGCGCGCACTTCCGGCTCCTCGTCCTTCTGCGCGGCCCGGAGCATGGCGGTCATCTTCTCCGTGCGCGGCTGGGCGTCGATGAGCAGCTTCACGGCTTCCACACGCACGGAGCCGTCCTTGTCCTTGAGGCATTTTTCCAACCACGGCGGCAGCGTGCCCTTGGCTTGGCCGGCCAAGGCGGCCAAGGCGGTGCGGCGCACCACCACGTCCGGGTTGTCAAGCGCCTCCAGCATGGCCGCCTGAGCGGGCTGGCCCATGTCGGCCAGCAACCGGGCGGCCAGCCGCCGCACCAAGGGGCTCTCGTCGGCCATGGCCTTCCGCAGCGCAGGGACACCGGCCACGCCCTGGGCCGCGGCTTCGCTCACTTTGGCCCTGCGCTGGGCCACGCTATCGCCCGCGCACGCCTGCCCCGCCGCCAAGCCCGCCAACAGGCACAACGCCACCCCCGCCGCCGCTCTATTCATGATCCAACGCTCCTCTCCCAACCCGCTGAAAACGTCACGCCTGTTTCGGGGGCACGTCGCGATCCCACCGCCGGCGGGCTTCCGCAACATGCGCCCCCCTCCGACGGGGCGCCTTCTTCAACGGGCTCTTATTCCACGTCCACGCCGTTGTCCGCGTCCAGCAGATGCCACGCCGTCACCGACGCCGGGTTGGCGCCAGTCAGGTAGACCGTGTTCGCGGGCGCCAAGCCGTCAATGGAGACGCCTTCGTAGCAGCCGCTCAACTGGACCGTCTGCTGCATCTGAACCTCGCGGCCGGACGTGTAGGTATAGGCCGCGCGTTTGCCATAGGTCCACCATAACATCTTGGCCTGGCCGTCGCCATACCACTTGGCGGCGCCGTCGCCGTAGAGGACATTGTAGCCCTCGCGATGCGCGTACTGGCCCATGCCAGGGACAGGGTCTCGGGAGTCGCCGGCGCCGTAGGCCGTGCCATCCTTGACGTTCGGGTTGCTGAACGAATCGGACATGACGGCCCGGCCGCCCAGCAGCTTCTGCGTCTTTATGGCCGGCCCGCCCGGGGTCACGATGACGCCAGGCCGTGTGTACTTCACCACGAACTGGAGCGACTTGGCCAGGACTTCGGGGCCGGTGGCCGGGATGCTCGCGGGATAACTCGTCCAGATGGCCGGAGTGACGGTAGGGACGTTGCGGTAGTTGTAGCTGCTCTGCACGGCTCGGCCGCAGTAGTAGACGGAGAAAACCGGCAGTTCGCTCCAGTCGCCGCGCATCAGCCCCTGCTTGCTCTCCGCGCCGGCCCGCTTCAACTCCGCCATTCGCGACGCCATCTTGTAGTCGGTCGTGGAATAGAACGGGTCGGGGGGCATGGAGTCCTGCGCGGTGGGGCAGAAGAACGGCTTGACGTCTGAGATGTACCCTCCGTCGAGCAAGTAGCCGGCGCCGTTGGGTCCCATGGCTAAGCTGCCAGCGGTGTACGCCGTCTCGGCGCCGGCCGTCGTCACGGAGCAACGCCGGCCCGCGTAGATGGTGCGAAATAGGTGGCCGGGCCGGTAGCCGAAGTATCCCAGAATCGCGACCGAACCCGTGCGCGGCCCGGTAAGGATCGTCTCGCCGCGGTCCGTGAACGCGCCGCCGGAGTTGTCGCTGACGCCGCGGATGTGCCAGTAGTTTTCGGCGATGCTGCCCAGCGCGGCATTGGCCTCGCCGCCCCAGCCCGGGGAGCAGGGGAAATAGCTGGCGTAGTCGCCCGCGTAGGCCTTCAGCGCCGTGCCCATCTGCTTGAGGTTTGACATGCACGAGGCCCGGCGCGCTTTCTCTCGCGCGGCGCTGAGGGCAGGCAGCAACATGGCCGCCAAAATGGCGATGATCGCCACGACGACAAGCAACTCGATGAGCGTGAACGCTCCTGGCCCGCGCGTTCTGGCTGTCGTGCGCCCCAGAGTCATCTTCACACGGCACACAGGCCCGTCGCCTCTTCCAGTCACCATGCCTTGCCTCCTTTAAATGGGACGCGCACTGGGAATCCTAAAGTCTGGACCGGCCTGTCCAAGGAATGTCGCGCTGAGCCTCCAACATGGGCCAAGTTCCTATGCGGGCATAGGGGTTTGCCCTCTAACCGCGCCATCGCCACTTGTTTCACAGTCATTAATAGCCTGTTCTTGCACAAATGGCAACAGGATTTTTCCTCCAGCCGCCGGTGATTCAACCGATAGGGGAGGTCTGCATCGTGGCGCGAAATTTGCTGAAGTCCATCATGAAGAAAGCACTTGCCAAAGGTGGACAGATACCGCATCATGTATAGGGGAGACGCCGACAAGACGCCGGCGCCTGACACCGGCTCTCTGCGCCTCCGCGCGAACGAGGCTAAGAAAGGAGCGGAACATGCTCAGCCTTGCGAAACGTTGCGCCTTTACGCTGATTGAGCTGTTGGTGGTCGTGGCGATCATCGCCATCCTGGCGGCCATGCTGTTGCCCGCGCTTTCTTCCGCGCGGGAGAAGGCCCGTCGCGCCAGTTGCGTGACCAATCTGAACCAGATGGGCAAGGCGCTGGAAGCCTACTGCGGCGATTATTCTCAGTACTACCCCTGCTGGACCGCCTGGGGTCGGCCCGGCACGCAGGCCAACTTCGGTTCCGGATTCAGCGAGACCTCGGGCGGGTTGGTGTTTCACGAGACGGGCCGGTTCACCTACATGCGGTCCGGGGGTTCCGTTGGTTCGGTTTACATGATCTGCCAGGCCAGCACCAATGGCGGTGGAACGGGCGCCTACAGCTACACCAACAACTTCAGCTCCATCGGCATCCAGCGCATGATCTTCGGCGGCAGCCGCTCTTGGGCGACCTACACCCCCGCGCCCGCCAAGGGCGAGGTGAACCTCGGACCCAACGGCGCAGGCTTTCTCCTGCTGGGCGGCTATCTGGCCGATCCGGCCATCTACTATTGCGCCAGTTCCGAAGGCATGCCCGCCTATCCCTTCTGATCGAGCTTCAAGGAAAACTACGCGGCCAAGACCTTGGGCGATCTGAAGCGCGCTGGTGTTTCCAACGCCAGCAGCATGATTCTGGGCGATTGGGGGTGGCTGAAGTACGCGAGCGATGACAGCGGGTGGAGGCTGATGACCACCCGCATGGTGCTGTCGCACTACAACTACCGCCTTGTGCCCGTCGTCAGCTTCGGCATGCACAACAGCCAGCCCAACTGGGACAACGGTTTCTACAGCACGGCCGCGCCCAGCGACGACATCATCCCGGCGGCGCGCCTTCACATGACCAAGCCAGCAACGAACTTCCGGCTGGGCGAGCCCACCTTCAAGACTCAGCGCGCCCTGGGCGACCGCGCCATCATGTGCGACAGCTTCGAGAAGGACTTCAACCAGTCCGCGGACCTCACCATCACGCCCCGGACCAGGCCCGGCGCGGCCATCTACGGTCATCGGGATGGATACAACGTGCTCTATGGCGATGGCCACGCCGCATGGTACGGCGACCCCCAGCAGAACATCATCTACTGGGCGCCCAGTTCTTCCCTGACCCTTGACACCACCACCTACCGGTATGGCATGGCGCTGAACGCCCAACTCGACCGCACCACGTTGAACCGGCCCACCAACACGACAACCAACTTCAACGGCGTGGGCCGCATATGGCATGTGTTCGACGGCGCCAACGGCGTGGACAAGGGCGTGGACGACTGAAGCGCTTCCGGCGCGTCTTCCGCGCGGGAACCCGCGACGCCTTGCGGCTTCCCGCGCGTTTCTGTTAGATCCCGGCCGCCCTTTTTCCAGCAGCCTGTTGAAAGTGTCGCGTCTGTTCAGGGGACACGTTGCGATCCCGCCGTTGGCGGGCTGAGGCGC
>CAYYEE010000200.1:0-7763 GCA_964470775.1 uncultured Planctomycetota bacterium
GATCCTTGTGCGCCCTTTTTGCGCTACTCTTCCGGCGCGTGACGCCAAACTCCAGAGGCGCGCATGGCGCGCCCAACGGCGAACAGACCCTGCGCATCCGTCTGGACGGGCCGCGGCATATCTACGACCTGGCCAACAACGCCTATCTTGGCGAAAAGAGGGACTACGACGCGCGGATGCGCATTGACGGGCTATTGTGCCATGCCCTCGTCCCATACCGGATCGAAAAGCCAGGCCTCGAAGCTCGGACGCGCAAGAACGCCGGTGGCGCGATGACCATCGTCTGCGGCGCCACGCTCCATCCCAAAGCCGCCGCGGCCGAGCGCCAGGTCATCCGCTTCACCCTGGCAGCGCCAGACGGCAAGGAGTGGACGGACTTTGCCGCGAATGTCATCTCGAGGAACGGCGCGGCGGCGCACACTTTTGTCCTGCCCATCAACGCGCCGGCCGGCGAATGGAAGGTTGCCGCGCGCGAAGCCATCAGCGGATTGGAGGCCGAGGCGGTCTGCGCCGTGTCGGAGTGATTCCCGCGGCGCGGGCTCGCGGGCGGTGGACGCCCGCGCCGCGGCGCGTTGTTTCTCTGTCAAGCCGGCCCCGCCCCGATGGCGTTCGGGGGGGCCGGCGGCCCCGCGCTGACCCGCGCGGCTGTCAGGCCGCGGGCGGGGCGTTGCGCAGGGGCAGGGAGATGCTGGCGCCGGTGGCTTTGTCGAAGAGGTGGAGCTTGGCGGGGTTGGCCACGAGCTGCTGGGCGTCGCCTGGCTTGGCGGCCACGTGGGCGTCGCGGCGCGAGATGAGCATCTGGCCGCTCACGTCCACGTAGATCAACTGCTCGTTGCCCAGCATCTCGATGAGCTTGATCTGGCCGGGCACAAAGGCGCCGCTGGCCGCGCCGGGGGTGTGGATGAAGTCCTCGGGCCGGACGCCGAAGTCCACTTCCTTGCCTTCGTGGGTCTTGAGCAGCGGGGCGAAGCGGGCGGGCAGGGCGTACTCATAGCCGGCGCCCTGGAACACGGGCGCGCCGCCGCGGCTGATCAGCCGGCCAGAGATGAAGTTCATGGGCGGGGTGCCGATGAACCCGGCCACGAAGCGCGTGGCGGGCCAGTCGTACACCTCCACCGGCGGCCCGATCTGCTCGATGACGCCGTCGTTCATCACGCAGATGCGGTCGCCCAGGGTCATGGCTTCCACCTGGTCGTGCGTGACGTAGACGATGGTGGCCTGCAGGCGCTGGTGCAGCAGCTTGAGCTCCTTGCGCATCTCCACGCGCATCTTGGCGTCCAGGTTGGACAGCGGCTCGTCGAAGAGGAACACCTCGGGCTGGCGCACGATGGCGCGGCCCAGGGCCACGCGCTGGCGCTGGCCGCCGGAAAGCGCCTTGGGCCGGCGCTGCAACAGGTGCTCGATGCCCAGCGTCTTGGCCGCGGCCCGGACGCGGCGTTCGATCTCGTCCTTGGGGTACTTGCGCTGCTTCAGGCCGAAGGCCATGTTGTTATACACGGTCATGTGCGGGTAGATGGCGTAGTTCTGAAAGACCATGGCGATGTTGCGGTCTTTGGGCAGCACGTTGTTGACCACGCGATCGCCGATGGAGATCGTGCCTTCGGTGATTTCTTCCAGGCCGGCGATCATGCGCAGCGTGGTGGTCTTGCCGCAGCCCGACGGCCCGACCATCACCATGAACTCCTTGTCGTTGATGACCATGTTGGAGCCGCGCACGGCGACGACGCCGCCGGGGTAGACTTTCTTGACGTCCTTGATGGTGACACAGGCCACGGCAGTCTCCTCTGCTGACCCATCCGCCGCCGCCCGCGGCGCGACGTCCGCCGGCGGCGCCTGGAAGATCGAGTTGTTTGTCCGCGCCGGGGCGCGCGGCCCCGGCTACTTCTCCGTCGGCACGACGATGCCGCGCATGATCATGTTCTGGCAGAAGATGAACACGAGCAGCGTGGGCAGGGCCGCGATCACCAGCGAGGCGAACACCACGCCCTGGGCCGAGCCCTGCTGCAACTGGTAGATGTGCACCATGATCGTCCACATCTTGGGGTTCTGGCACAAGAGGAAGGCGAGCATGAAATTGGCGTACGCGGCCTGGAACGACTGCAGCGCGATGACCGCCAGGATGGGCTTGGACGTGGCCATGGTGATCTGCCAGAACATGGTCCACTCCGAGGCGCCGTCGAGCATGGCGCTTTCGTACAGTTCGCGGGGCAGCGAATCGAAGAACCCCTTGAGCAGGAAGATGGAGTAGCCGTTGGCGATGCCCGGCAGCAGCAGCGCCCAGAACGTGTTCAGCATCCCGGCGCCGCGGACGATGAGGAACGTGGGGATGCCCAGCACCATGGGCGGGAAGGCCATGGTCAGCATGAGGAAGAGCAGCAGCTTGTACTGGCTGGGCGGCTTGTAGCGCGACAGCGCGTACGCGGCCATGGGGTTGACGATCAGCGCGCCTACGATGGCCAGCAAGCAGTAGACCACGGTGTTGAAGATGGCGCTGCCGCTGTACATCATCAGATCCATGACGATGGCGTAGTTGCGCGTGAAGAACTCCCAGAAGGCGTGGCCGCGCGTGCGGCGGAAGTTGTAGTAGTCCACGTCTTCGGTGGGCAGCCGGATCTGGTCGAAGCTGGCCGGGACAAGGGCGTAGGCCCGGTTGAGATTGTCCGCCGTGGCGTACTTGGCCTTGAGGAACGCGGTCCAGGCCGCGCCGGCTTTCTTCGTGTCCACGCGCAACAGCCGCTTGGGGCACTCGTTGCGGACGAACTCGTCCCACTTGGCGGCCAGCTTGGGGTTCGACGGCCGCTGGCGCGGCGCGAAGATGGACGAGGAGTGGCTGTAATTCGTGCCCAGCGCGGCGTTGAGGGCTTTGATGTCCACCGGGTCGCGGGGGAAGTCGCGCGTGATGAACTTGCGCCAGGCCGAGGGCTCTTTGGCGTAGGGCTGCGCGCGGAGGAAGCGGCGCCATTGCTCCGCCATGGCCAGATTCTCGGGCGCTTTCACCGGCAGCGTGATCTCTTCTTCCTTGGCGTACTGCGTGCCCAGGGCCTTGTTCAGCGAGGCCATGTCCACCTTGCCGTCGCGCGTGTAGGGCCGCGTCACGAACGCCTGGAAGTCGTCCGAGGCCTCCGGGGCCGTGGCGGCAAAGGCCTCCCACCGCTCGGCCAGCCGGGCGTTGTCCGGCCGGGCATGGGGAAAACGGATGTCCTTGGGCGTGGCGCAGTCCAGGCCGTAGGCCTTGTTGATCGCCTCCATGTCCACGGGGTCGCGGGAGAAGGGCTTGCAGAGGAACTTGCGGTAGTCGTCGCTGGCGCCGGGGTCGGGCCACACCCAGCCCTTTTCGTGGATCGTCAGCAGAAAGGCGGTCCAGTCCGCGTCCAGGGCGGCGTTGGTTTCCTCCAGCTTTTCCGGCAGCGCCAGGTCCTCGATGCGCTTGACGCCCCAGGCCTGCGCCTCGATGAGCTTGTCGAGGGAGCCGTACTTGCGCCGCAGGAAGTCGCGGTACATCGTCTCCAAGCTGACGATGGTCAGATGCTCGGGCTTGGCCACGTTGTTGACAAAGTAGTCCCAGTCGGCGAACGGCACGCCCGAGCGCGGGGCGATGGTGAACAGGGGAATCTCGTCAAAGCTCTTGTAGTTCGCGCCGTAGCGCCGCGGGTCGTTCAAGACCGCGATGTCCTTGTACTTCTCTTTCAGATACGCGCGGAACGCGGGCAACGCCTCGGGCGCGACGCGGATGTAGTGGAGGTTGATGAGCTTGACGAAATCAATCCAATCCTTGCGCAGCGGCCCGTCCGGGACGCGGCGGTCCAGCGTCACCTCGCTCCACGACCGGTACGAGGTCTTGAGCTTCTCGTTGAGCTGGCGCACGGTCTGGCCGTGGCGCGGGCGGAGCGTCTGGACGGCGAAGAAGGAATCCAGGCTGTAGTAATTGCGGTAGCTCTGGTCCTGGGCCTTGGCGAACTCCACGAACCGCTTGAGGAAGGCCGAGAAATCGCCCGGCGTGCTGCGGCGGGTGAGGTTCATGATGGGGACGCTGATCGTGTCCCACATGGGGAACTGCACGTCGTACTTGCGGTTGAAGGCATCCAGGCTGCCGTCCACGTCGGGTTCCTTCTTGACCTCGTGGACGAACTTGCGCAGCATCTCGGGCTTGACGCCCTGGCCAAAGACCTGGCCCAGGGAGTAGTGGAACTCGTTGATCTTGTCGCCGGCTTCCTTGAGGAACTCGTTCCAGTCGCGATAGCGCTGTTCCACGGGGCGCGCGGGCAGGTCGGCGCGCTCGAAGGCGAAGAGCCTGTCCGGGTAGCAGCACATGTACTCGTCCGTGGTCTCGTTGTATTTGGCCTCGATCCACTTGCGGTACAGCATCTGCTGGTCATAGAAGTAGGTGGGGATGGCGTCCAGGACGCGCGAATCCACCGCGCTCTTGACCGAGCCCGAAAGCATGACCATGAACGGGTAGATCATGGTGGCGGAGCCGGCCAGCAGGACGAGATGGATGGTGATGTTGAGCAGCCGCACTTTCAGAGAGCGGCGGCCGACGTTGCCAATAATCGGCATGTGGTCTCGATCCTCCCAACGCGTCCCGCGCAACCGGCGCGGGGCTCACGGGTCGCGAAGTCAAACGGCCTTCGTCGCTCCGGCAAGGGCCCGTCCGTCTCGACTGGCCGGCCAGGCTCAACCCGCCTTGGCTTTGGCTCGATCGGCGGTGGTGAACTCCATGCGCGACAGGCGCTTGAGCTGTATGGTGGTGAAGCCGAGCATCATGAGGCCCAGCATCCAGGCCATGGTGGTGGCCGTGCCGAACTTGAGCATGAGATAGGCGCGTTCGAAGATGAGCAGGCCCGCCACCTTGGTGGCTTCGCCCGGCCCGCCAAAGGTCATGACCAGGATCATCTGCGTGCTTTGGCTGGCGGCGATGAACTCGCCGATGAAGTTGATGATGATGAGGCCCTTGAGCGTGGGCAGCGTGATGTGCCAGATCTTGCCCCAGAAGCCGCAGTTGTCCAGGTCCGCCGCTTCGTACAGGTCGTCGGGCACGGTCTTGAGCGCGGCCAGGTAGAGCAGGCACTTCGGGCCCGCGCTGGCCCACACGCTGGGGATGACGCAGCAGATCATGGCCAGGTCCGAATCATCCAGCCATTTCTGCGGGCCGATGCCCACCAAGCTGATGAGCTGGTTCAAAATGCCCACCTCGCTCCGGTCGTACATCAGCTTCCACAGGTACATCACCACCATGCCGCTCAACACGGCCGGCAGGTAGTAGATGGTGCGGTAGACGATCTTGCCGTGCGACACTTCGGTCAGCAGGATCGCCAGCGCGATGGGCGTCCAGAACCCCAAACCCAGCATCAGGATCATGTAGTAGAACGTCTTCCACACCGCGGACCACCACGTCTTGTCCCACAACACGTCGGCCAGGTTCGTCAGCCCGACCCATTGCGAATCGCCCACCACGCGGTAATCCTGGAACACCATCTTCGAGCCCATGAGCATGGGCATGTATTTCCACACAAAGATGGACGCCACCGCCGGCAGCATGATGACATACGCCGGCCAGTACTTGCGGAAGCCCCACCCGCCGTGCACGCTGGCCTCGGGCGGACGGAACGTGTTCCACACCCGCCACAGCACGATCAGGAAGATGGACACCATGAACGCGCCCACAATGGCCGCCACGCGGTTGCGGAACGCGCGCTGCTCCGGCGTCAGGTAGCCGATCATCTCTTCGTTCGTCCGGGCCACCGCCGCGTCCAGGATATTGTTGATGCGCGCCAGCTTTTCCGACTCCGTCGCCCCCAGGCGGCCCTTCTCCTCAAGCTCCAGCGCCTCGGCCAGAGGATACGTCATGTACGTGAACACGGTCTGGCAGTTCTTGCCATAGGGCTCGGGCTTGCCGCTTTCCAGCGCTTCCTTGAAGACCTGCAGCCACTCCTTGGGCACCAGCTCCAGATACTCCTTGTAGCCGTACTTCTCCAGATACACCGGGTTGTACAGCTTGCCGCTGCCGGCTTCCACGTACACGCGCGTGCGGATCTTGCGCGCCTCTTCGCAATCGCGGAACCAGATCCACTTCCACGCGGCCTGGCGGATCTCCTCCACCGTGAACCCGTCGCGCGCCTTGATGTCCGAGAACATGCCCATCATGGTGCAATTGATTTCGCTGCCGCGCTTGCCGGCCGGGCTCAGCGGTACCGGCGCCACGCCGATGACCGACGGGTCCACCCCCCGGCCGATGTCGTCCTGCTGAAGATAGGCGATCTTCATGCCGATCTTGCCTTCGGCCCACAGCTTGTTCGCCATGCGCGGCGACTCTTTGCACACAAACCCCTGGCGCCACTTGCCCGAAGAATCGCGCCAGCGCTGCGTCTGCAAGTTCACGTAGTAGAGCAGCGAGCGCGCCGCCGCGTCGCCCTTGAACACCGCCCGCCACTCCCCGTCCTTGTTCTGCGCCACGGCGTCGCCGCCCATGGACCACAGGAACCCAATCCAGTCCCACGCCGCCTGCGGCCCCATGCTGAACAGAAGCCCATACGTGCCCTTGTCCGGCTGCGTCAGGCGGCGGGCGTAATCCTGCAGCTCGTCCCAGTCGCGCGGCGGACGCTCCGGGTCCAGGCCCACCTCCGCGAACAGATCCTTGCGGTATTGCAGCGCCCGCACCAGCACGCTGTACGGCAGCGCCCACACGTGCTCCTTGCCGTCGGGCCCCTTGCGCCGCACCACCGGCCACGCCGGCGCCGGAATGCGCGACTCCTTCAACTCCTTCATGTACTCCGGGTCGGAGTTGATGAACTCGTCCAGCGGATACAGAAAGCCCTGGCTGATGTACGTGTCCGAAAGGCGGAAGTTCACGTAGATCACGTCCGGCGACATGCCGCCCGCGATCGCCATCAGCGGCCCGCTGTCCATGCCCATGCCTTCGATGGTGATGCCCGACGTGGCGCGCAGCTCGATATCCGGGTACTTCTCGTGGAACGCGCGCACAATGGCCCGGTCCGCCTCCGCGTTCACTTTGGTGTCGCGCGGGTTGGGCAGCGCCCACACCTTCAGCGTCAGCTTCTTCTTGGCGGGTTTGGCCCCTTCTTCGGCCGCGGCGGGGAGAAAGGAAAGAGCTGCCAGCATCGCCGCCAGCAGCGTCAGGACACGGCGCGACACGATGGGTTTTGCCACGGGGGTTCCTTTACGATTCGGCCAGCGACAGGCTCCGTGAGCGCAAAGGCGCGATGCTGCGCCAAGGGACCGGCGGCGAAACACGCCGGCAAACGGCGGCGCGATGGGGGCGCGCGTGGTCCCGATCCCTGGCTTGACGCGCAAGTTCCCAATGTACCACCCCGCCGCCAAGATCGTCAAACGCCAAACCCGCCCCTGCCCCGAACGCAGCGCCTCCGCCTCGCGCCTGCGCCCCAGGGAGTCTCGCCCGCATCCGCTCTCCGTGTTCTCCGCGCCAGCCGGCATCTTCAGCGCCCCCGGCGCAAATCTTCAGGGCTCGGCGGCGGCGGCGCCCCCCCAGGCGCAAGCCCGCCGCCCCGGCCCATAATTCTCTTGTTGTTCTCTATTAACTTCATCGGGACATCCGGTGTGCTGTTTCGGAAATGCGGGGCATTTCCGAAACAGCACAGCGCGGGCTAACTCGGTACTGCAAGCGCCACTAGCGCCGGACCTGTGTCATGTAGTGCTTGAGAAATCGCTGGGCGATTTCTCAAGCACTACACCAGGATGTCTCTACCGTCGGGACATTAAGCATGTCTCTACCGTCGAGACACCTT
>CAYYEE010000201.1:0-7749 GCA_964470775.1 uncultured Planctomycetota bacterium
CCATGCGGGCCAGGGGCGGCAGGTCGTCCGTCACGGTGGCCAGGTCTATCTGGACCTCGCGCTTGAGCTCGCGGGCCACGATGCGCGCCGTGACGCCGCCGCAGATCACCTTGCGTCCCTCGAACTCGTCGAACCGGCGGGCCAGGGCCGCGTCCTTGTCGCGCGCGAAAGGCGGGCCGGTCATGAGCAGCAGCTTGCGCGGCTTGCGGCAGTAGATGACGCCGCAGGTGATGTCGTCCTTGGCCCGGCCGCCGTCGGCGCCGCAGGCGCGGTGGACGACGCGCGTGGCCAGGACGCGGGCGGAAATCTGAGGCTCGCGGTCCACGGCCTCCTGCACGCAGCGGGCCACGCCTTCCACGCCCCAGCCCAGCGGCGTGGCGGGCTCGCCCATGCCGGCCTGGCTGACGCCGTCGGAAAACAAGGCCAGCCGGTCGCCCGTGGAGCACTGGAACCGCGAAAAGGCCAGCTCGCCGCGTTCGCCCAGGACCACCGGCCAGCGCTCCATCTCCTCCAGGCGTCCGTTGCGCAAAAAGAGGAAGGGCGGGTTGCCGTACTCGATGATGCGGCAGTCGCCGTCGGTGTGCAGGTCCACGATGGTGAACGTGGAGTAGCCGATGCGGCGCTCGCGGCAGACGGGCAAGGTGCGCAGGATGACCTCGGCCGCGGTGCGCACGTCCATGTAGCTTTCGATGTAACGCGCGGCCATCGTCGCCGTGAGCGTGGCCAGGACGCTGGCCTTGACGCCGCTGCCCAGGCCGTCGGCCAGCACGCACACCAGCCGGTCTTCCTCGCGGACCTTGTGCGTCAGGAACACGTCGCCCTGGGCGCGCTGGCCGTGTTTGGGGCGGTTGGCGTGTTCGGCCTCGATGAAGAAACCTTGACTCATGCTCCGGCCTCCCGGCGTCACGGCCGGATATCGGGAGGGGCGGGCGGCAAACCCGCGGGCCGCCCGCCGTCCTCCACCGGGTCCGGGCTGAACGACCCGATAATCGAGTTGAGAATCACCTCCGAATCGGCCGCGTTTTCGCCCAGCAGATAGGCGATGCGCTGGACGGTGGCCAGGTTGCGCTCGATGACCTCGCGCGCCTTGGCCACGATGCGCTCTTTCTGCACCACGGGCTCGGTGACGTCGCGCAGAATGGCGCCCACGACGTTGTGCTCCTCGACGCTGAAGATGGAGACGTGGAGAATGGCGTCGCCGTGTTTGACGTCGCGGTCGAGGATGTCCTCGCCGGTGTCGAGCACGTGGCGGAACAGGCGGTGGAAGGGCACGATGCGGTCCAGCGCGGCGCGCTCCATGCCGGGCTTGGCGTCGTAGACCATTTCCGTCTCTTCGCCAAAGAGCCGCGCGAAGTTGCGGTTGCACTCGATGATCTTCAGGTCGCGGTCCACGATGACGGCGGCGGAGGACATGGTCGCCAGCAGGCGGTTGGCTTTCTTCTGGGCCAGCTTGCGCATGTAGGTGAGGCACATGGTGCGCTCGGCCTTGCCGGCGATGAGGGCCTTGGCGCATTCGCGGCAGGAGTCGTAGCCGCAGCCGCCGCAGTTGAGCTCGTCGGCGGCGCCGAACTTGCCGATGCTCTGCAGCGCGGCCTGAATCTCGGACTCGCTGTATTCGCGCCGGGGCGCGGGCGCGGCCACGATGGCTTCGTGGACGTCCACGGCGGGCTTGCGCGCCTTGGCGGTTCCGGGGCGCTCGGCGTAGGCGAAGACCCGGAGGCGCTTGACGACCGTGGCCTTGCGGCTGGAGGCCTTGGGCCCGTTGACGCATCCGCCTTCGCACGCGAGGCACTCGAGAAACAGGCGGCGCTCCGCAACGGAGGCTTCGATGCCTTCGAGCGCGTCGCGGATGTTCTTGACGCCGGAAAAAGACATGAACTCCGCGTCGTCCACCGCGCAGTTGGGCTTGACGCCCGCGATCATGCCGCCGTCCACGGGGTACAGCGCGCCCTCTTTGGCGCGGCGCGGCTGGAAGACGTCGTTGGGGCCGGCCGTGACGGACGCCAGGTCCAGACCCTCGGCCTCGAACCACCCCCGCAGCTCTTCAAAGGTCAGCGCCGCGTTGAGCAGTTGCGGATGCTGGTCGGCTTCGAGTTTCTTGGCGATGCAGGGGCCGATGAAGACAACGCCGATGTCCGCGCCGTACTCCTGGCGCAGCAGCCGGCAGTGGGCCAGCAGCGGGGAAAGCATGTTGGCGACCTTGCCGCCGAGCGCGGGCATGTACTTCTTGACGAACTGCACCACCACCGGACACGCGGAGGAGATGACCGTCCGCGGCTGGCCGTCGCTCAACGCTTGCGCTGCGCCGGCGGAGACTTCCTCCGCGCCCAGCGCCGTCTCGGACACCGCGGCAAAGCCCAGCCGCCGCAGCGCCGCGACCATGACCTCGGGCTTGACGCCGCTGAACTCGCTGATAAACGACGGCGCCAGCGAGACCACCACCTTCCTCTTGGACGCGAGCAGGTTGCGCGCTTTCTGCAGGTCGTTGCGGGCGCGCTTGGCGCCGTTGGGGCACACCTGCACGCAGTGGCCGCAAAGCACGCACAACTCCGGCTGCACCGTGGCGCAACCGTTCTCGACCTTGATGGCTTTGACAGGGCACTCGCGGACGCACTTGCAGCAGTCCTGGCACTCTGTCTTGTCCGTGTAGATCGGGTTCAGATGGTCCATTTCCGTCTCAGGCATGGGGACCAAAATGCTCCTCTAAGGCGTCCACAACAGTCTCCGGCGTTAGCAGGTGATAAACCTTGCCGCCGATGCGCATGTTGGGGCCCTGCTTGCAGAGGCCCTCGCACAGATTGCCTTTCAGTTCCACGCGGCCCTCCAGCCCGTGCCGGTGGATGTAAGCCTGCAGCGCTTCCAGGTTCTTCTTGTTCCCCCGCGAGAAGCAGGAGCTCCCCATGCAGATCGAGATTTCGACCTTTGTTTCAACCATCGCCATAATGCGTTTTCTCCTCTGGCGCCCCGCCCGCACTCGGCGCTCTGCGTCGCGCAGGCGCCTCCGTCCCTTGCGTCCCGTGAGTCCTGTGCGATGTCGCAACCGTCATTCGTATAGCCAGTGGCGTGCCCTGCCCAGAAAATTCCGTTCGAACTCACAACGCCATACTGAAATGGGCTTTATGACAATAGCCATCTTGTGTGCCCATCCCGCCCAAGTGTGAGCAACTCACCCAGTTTGTGAAAGCTGTAACGAAACTGTGAACCACTTCACAATCTCAAAAGGCCAATTTTGCCCCAGAATGCCCCTTTTACTGCGCATTCACGAATCGAACTGGGTCGCGTGTGCGCACATCGGACACAAGCAGCAGGGGAACACGCGGAACTGCTTCAGTCGCCTCGGCCCCCTGCCCGACAGCTCCATGTTCACCGCGCCATTCCGCCACCGGTCCCATCGCAGCCCCCTTCCAGCGCCCCCGGCGCAAATCTTCAGGGCTCGGCGGCGGCGGCGCCCCCCCAGGCGCAAGCCCGCCGCCCCGGCCCATAATTCTCTTGTTGTTCTCTATTAACTTCATCGGGACATCCAGGATGTCTCTACCGTCGGGACATTAAGCATGTCTCTACCGTCGAGACACCTTAGATGTCCCCACCCCCCCTCCACATGTCCCGCACCCCCCAGCGAGACACCCAGGATGTCCCGTCGCCCCTTGCCAGACGCCTCCAAGTCAAAGGGGCACACGGCTCCCAAAAACCCCAGGCCCCTCCATTAATACGCAAAGCGATAAGGTGTTTTGACCCCAAATCCACGGGCGCCGAAAAATCAACCCGTTATGTGAAAACAACTTAAGTAGGCCAGAAAAAATCCTGGAATTTGCAGGTTTTGGGGGTCTTCCCGCGGGCCGTCGCAGGGCCGCCACACGCCGTGCCCCGCCAGCCACAGCCAGTGCTTGCTTGCGGAAATAGCCGCACATTTCCGCAAGCAAGCACTTCTGACACAACCTGCTGGCTTGCCGCAAGCTAGTGTTGCCGGTTGCCTGCGATTAGTTGCGGAAATTGGCGCGTCAATTTCCGCAACTAATCACTAGCTTCCCAATCACCCCGCTCCTGACACTCAGGAGTCTCCCCTGTCGAGAGCGCCAATAGACCGCAGCGCGTTTCCATTCGGCCGTTTGCGGCCATTTTGTCCGAAACGCGGCAAATATCCGGGAAACGCCTCCATTCTCAAGCTTGCGCCCCCCCGCCCAAGGCGGTAACCTCAAGGTGGATTTCGGGCCTTGGGGTGTGCGCGGCTTCAGGATCAGCCAAGCCCCCGGCAAATAGCAAGGCCGCCGTTCCGCGTCCGGCCTGTCCGAAAGGTCAGATTTGTCCGACAGGTCCGATCCCGTCAAGGGAGGCCCAACAATGAGCAAGCGACTCTCGTGGACGCTGGTCATGGCCCTGCTGGCCGCCGCGGCATGGGCCCAGCCCGGCCCCAAGGCCGGCGTCTTCTTCCGCCCAGCGCCCGACAAGAGCGCCAGCCTGCCCGCGGACCAGGTCTTCCCCAAGGGCCGCGTGTTCCCCTTTGGCTTCTACTCCATCCACGGCCTGGCCGCCACCCAGCAAGCCAAAAAGGACGGCGTCACCCTGCTCGGCCCGGTCTACGGCAACAAGGACGCGGCCGTCCTCGCCGACGCCAAAGAAGCCGGCCTGCCCATGGTCCACACCATCGGCCTGCCCAAGGAAAAGGTGGAAGAGGGCAAGCTCACGGACGAAGAAATCATCAAGGCCATCCGCGAACAGGTCGAGAAGGTCAAAGACGAGAAAGCCATCGCCTGGTGGAACCTCAAGCCCGAGGAGCTGAGAAGCTGGCGCAAGCCGGAGATGCGCTACATGGAACTCGCGGCCAAGACCATCCGCGACACCGACCCCCTCAAGCGGCCGGTGTGGATGTACGACCCCGGCCACCGAAGCGCCAAGGGCCTCGAACCCTCGGCCCGCAACCTCGACATCGTGGGCAAGGGCATGTACACCAACTACTCCGGCATGAAAGACAGCCGCGTGTGGTGCCGGTGGAGCATCGAGCAGGAACTGGCCGCCATCAAGGCCGCCAACTCCAAGGCCGTCCCCATCGCCGTGCCCGAAATGTTCCAGCAGCCCAAAGACCCCGAAGACGTGAAGCTCATCCCCGCGTGGGCGCGCCACGACGTCTACGCCGCGCTGGTGGCCGGCGCCCAGGGCGTGATGGTCTTCTCCTTCGCCCAGCGCAAGAACTTCGAGGCCCGCGACGCCTACTACGCGGCCTACGCCCAGGTCGCCGCCGAGCTCACCGGCAAGCTGGACCTCGGCCGCGTCTTCCTTTTCGGCGAGCGCCGCGACGACCTCGCCCTTTCCGTCACCGCCGGCCCGGACAAGGTCAGCATGGTCTTCCCGTCCGGCGGCGTCAAAGAGCCCATCACCTATCCTTTCGTCAGCATGGCCAACCTCGCCCTCGGCGCGGACCGCACCCTCGTCCTGGTCAACTCCGCGGCCCAGCCCGTCGAGCTCATGGTCGAGGGCCTCCCCTATGGCCGGACCATGGTCCAGGACCTCCTGGCCGGCAAGCCCGAGTTCGTCGCGCCCGAGGGCGACTTCCCCGTGGAATTGCCCCCCCTCGGCGTCAAGGTCTTCCGCATCCGCTGGGACGGCGGCAAGAAGTAGACGCGCCTCTGCGTCCCCCCCGCCCCACCCGTCCGTCCCCGTTGACAACCCCTCCCGGATGAGTATGCTTGTCAAGCAGCGCTTGTCGGCGAACGAACCGGGTTGGCGGAGGGCGCAAGCATGGACCTGGGCATCCCCCGGCCGGAACACCCGCGGCCGGACTTCGTGCGGCCCGAGTGGCTGAACCTCAACGGCGTCTGGGCCTTCTCCTTCGACCGCGACGATCACGGCCTCAAGGAGGAATGGTTCCTGCCCGGCCGCCTGGCCGAACACATCAACGTCCCCTTTGCCCCGGAAAGCTCCCTCAGCGGCATCGGCGACCGCGACTTCCACGAAGTCGTCTGGTACGGCCGCCAGATCGCCGCGCCGCCCGAGTGGCGCGGCGGCCGCACGCTGCTCCACTTCGGCGCCGTGGACTACGCCTGCCAGGTCTGGCTCGACGGCGAATGGGTCGGCAGCCACTGGGGCGGCTACACGCCCTTCTCCGTGGACCTCACCGGCAAGCTCAAGCCCGGCGGCGGCTACCTCGCCCTGCGCGTCGAAGACCACGCCCGCCGCGGCGCCCAGCCCAAAGGCAAGCAATCCTCCAAGCCCGAAAGCTACGGCTGCTACTACACCCGCACCACCGGCGTCTGGCAGACCGTGTGGCTCGAAGCCGTGGGCGACGCCTACCTGCGCCGCTCCACCCGCGTCGAAGGCCGGTGGAAAGAGGGCGTGGCGCGCGTCACCCCCGACGTGGGCGGCGCCGGCGCCGGGGGCCTCACCGCGCGCGCCGAGGTCTTCGACGGCGCCAAGCGCGTCGGCTGGGCCGAGGGCCCGGCCGTGGCCCCGCTCGAAATCCCCGTCCCCGCGCCCAAACCCTGGGCGCCCGGCAGCCCCAGCCTCTACACCCTGCGCCTCACCCTGCGCGACGGCAAGCGCGTCCTCGACCGCGCCCGCTCCCAGTTCGGCTTCCGCGACATCGCGATTGACGGCCGCCGCGTCCTGCTCAACGGCCGCCCCCTCTACCAGAAGCTCGTCCTCGACCAGCGCTTCTACCCCGACGGCGTCTACACCGCCCCCTCCGACCGCGCCATCGCCCACGACATCCGCCTCGCCATGAACGCCGGCTTCAACGGCGCCCGCGTCCACCAGAAGCCCGATGACCCCCGCTATTACTACTGGGCCGACCGCCTCGGCTTTCTGCTCTGGGACGAAATGGCCGACTGGGGCCTCGACCTGGCCCTGGCCCGCAACCGCGACACCCTCGAAGCCGAGTGGGTCGAAGTCGTCCGCCGCGACTGGAACCACCCCTCCGTCATCGCCTGGACCCCTCTCAACGAGCGCCGCGGCGACTTCCTCGAGGACAAGGCCCAGCAGGACTTCGCCGAGCGCCTCCACGACCTCACCCGCCGCCTCGACCCCACGCGCCCCGCCATTGACAACGACGGCTACTGCCACGTCAAGAGCGACCTGGCCACCATCCACGACTACAGCCTGCCCGAGCCCTTGCGCCAGACCTGGGCCGAGTTCGGCCGCTCCGACTCCCCCAAGGCCTTCCCCGCCAAGGTCCACCAGCCCCACTACGTCCCTGGCCGCGCCTATGGCGGCGAACCCGTCATCCTGTCCGAAGTGGCCGGCGTCTGGTACTCCGAAGACGGCGAGACCCAGGGCTGGGGCTACGGCGGCAAACCCGCCAGCCGCGAGGAATACGTCCGCCGCTATCGCGACACCCTCTGGGCCATCATGGACCTTAAGGAGGTGGCCGGCTTCTGCGTCACCCAGTTCACCGACGTGGAGCAGGAGCAGAACGGCGTCTACTACGACGACCGTTCCGAAAAGCTCCCCCCCGAGGTCTTCGCCGCCATCCACGCCGGCCCCCGCAAGTGGAAGCGCCACCGCGGCGCCCGCTCCCTGCGCGAAGCCGCCGGCGAAGACAAGCCCCCCCGCCCCAGCGGCGAAGCGTGACGCTCAGACGCGGCCGGCCAGGCCGCGGCACACCCGGTCCAGAGGTTCGAGCTTGTTCTGGACCACGTCCCACACCAGCGGGAGGCTTGCGCCGAAATAGGCGCGGGCCAGCAGATTCCGCATCGCCGCCACCTTGTTTTGGACGCCCTCATTATGGAAGGGGCGGCGATACCCGTCAAGAACCCCTCC
>CAYYEE010000202.1:0-7695 GCA_964470775.1 uncultured Planctomycetota bacterium
GTTGGCGTCTTTCTGGAAGGCGCCGTCGCGGGTGTAGGCGGTGGTGCCGTCGGGCTGCTGCACGGCCAGGAAGCCGCGGCCGTAGATGCAGAGGTCCAGGTCGCGGCCGGTCTGCTCCAGGTCGCCCTGCTTGAAGACGCGCGTGGTGGCGGCGACTTCGACGCCGGTGCCGATCTGCAGGCCGCTGGGGTTGTGCATGCCGTCGGCGGTTTCGCTGCCTGGTTCCACGGCGTCGTTGTACAGCAGGTCTTGGAACGTCAACTGGGTCCGCTTGAACCCGTTGGTGTTGACGTTGGCCAGGTTGTTGGCGATGGTGTCAATGTACATCTGTTGGGCCTTCATGCCCGACGCGGAAGTGAAGAGGGCTTTGAGCATGGCCGTTTCCTCCTGGTTTGCGCGAGCGCTATCGCGGGTGATTTGCCGGGTGCGGCTCAGATGGTCTGGAACAGCTTGCCGGCGGAGTTCTGAATGGCGCCGAGGGACTTGTTGCAGGCTTCAAACTGGCGCAGGTTGGCCAGCATGGTCACCATTTCGGTGATGGGGTTGACGTTGGAGACCTCCAACTGGCCCTGCAGCACGGCGGAGTCTTCGGCGCGGGTGACTTTGGTGCGGGAGGGGTCGGGCGTGAAACTGGTTTTGCCGGCGGGCCGAAGGGTTTCGGGGTTGAGGACCTTGTCCAGGCGAAGGCGGCCGACGTTGGCGTTGTCGGCGCGGACCACGCCATTGCGGTCGATTTCGATGCGCTTGACGGAGCGCCCCATGCTGATGGGGCCGTTCTGGCCGAGGACGATGGCGCCGTCCCGTGTCTCCAACTCGCCGCGGGTGTTGAGGCTGAAGCTGCCGTTGCGGGTGTAGCGGATTTCGCCGGTCTTAGGGTCGCGGACCGTGAAGAAGGCGTCGCCTTTGATGGCGAGGTCCAGGGGGTTTTCCGTCTGGATCAGAGCGCCCTGCGAGAAGTCGACCACGACCGTCTGACGGCCGTTTTCGCTTTGAGAGCTGGCTTCGCGCTCCATGAGCTCGCCAAAGGCCAGGGAGACGCGCTTGTAGCCAGGGGTGACGGTGTTGGCCAGGTTCTGGGCAGACACTTCCTGGACCCGTTCGTGGCGGGAGAGGGCTGCTGAGGCGCTTTTCATCCCTGCGAGCATCATGGCGTTGACTCCGAGCGCATTAGCCGCGCCGATGGCTGGGCGGCTGGCGTGCTTGGGGAAACTACCGAACGGCCGGCAGTCCCCGTGGTCCTTTGACTACCTTTCCACGCCTGAAGGAGCAAAGGCCGTGCCAGGCCTGCAAGTGAGCTTAAAACAGCACAGAACGGCCCTCGGCGCCCGGTTTTTCGGGCGGAAAGGGTCGTTCTGTGGTTTGTAGGGTCGTTGCCGGGCTAGGCCGGGGCGGGAGACAGAGGTAGAGACTTCCTGCCGGGTACGGAAACAGTTTCCTGCTCGGAGGGGTGAGGCTTTGGGGGCAGACTGGACACGTTTCTGCCCAGCGCGTGGAAGACCCACCGGCTTAGCCGACCCTCCTGGGCCGGCGACAGCCCAAGGAACTGCAGATGCGCTCGCCATCGGGGCAAGCCAGAGGCGAGATAGCTTTCCTGGCGGAGCAGGAGGGCCCGGACTGGCGTGTCCAGGCCTGCAAAGGCAAGCGATACCATGATTTCGCTGCCTTCGGGCGCGTCGTGGCCAAGGATCATGCTGATGCCGCCAGCGCTCAAGTCAACGACTTCGGCCGGGTACAACCGCGCTGGCGCGCCGGGCATGTGGAAATGGGTTCGCATGTGGCGGCGCACGCGCACGTGGCGGCGCCGCTGGATGCGAGCGAGAGAGAACACGTGCGCAAGGGTGGCGGAGGGCTGATTCCCGCGCTCAACGCGCAAGACTCTGGCTTCAAAGGAGTAATGCGCGTCGTCGCGGATCGAGAGGCTTGCCCTGACCCAAACGCCCGCCCTTAGGCCGGGCAGATGGGCGCTGGCGTTGGGTAGAGCCAGCCGCAGACCGAGAGGGGTGACGGCGGCGACGGAGCACACCACCACCGGCGTTTCTGGCTTCTGGAGCAACGCGACCACGACGGTTTGGCCTTTTTCGAGTTCGCAGGTGGACCGCACGCCTGTCCGTGCCTCCTGGGCCAGGCCGAGTTCCATCCGGATGGACACAAGGCGCCGGAACGTGGCGGCCGCGGCTTTTGGGGTCCTGCACTTGGCGGCGATGGCTGCGCACGACCCTTCGACTACTTGCAGGGGGTCGTCCAACGCGCCCCGCAGAGACAACCTGTGAAGGAACGCGGCGTCGCGGCTGGACAACCCCAGGGCCGCGGCTCTCGCGTAGAAGCGGCGGCGGCGAATCAGATAAGCGCGGACAGGCCCGAAGAGGCGCCGGAAGACCGGTTCTGACGCGAGCACGGCCAGACCGTAAGCCGCCAGCGCGGCAAGCGACAGCAAAATGACCGGTTCCGGGGCGTTCATGTGGGATCCTGTTCCGTGAGGCGTTGCTCGCGGGCCGTGTGTTGTAGGGGCACGGCATGCCGTGCCCCTACGGGCTGTCAGTACGGTTAGCGGACGATGTTGAAGACTTCCTGCATGACGCTCTGGCTGACGGAGATCGTGCGGGCGGCGAGCTGATAGCCTCGCTGCGCCACGATCAGGTTGATCAGCTCGTTGGAGGCGTCAACGTTCGAGCTTTCGAGGCTGCCCGACACGATGGAGCCGGCGTTGGACGATTGGGCCGTGACAAGGCGGGGAGCGCCGGAGTTGTTGGTGGCTTTCCACAGGTTGCTGCCGGCGGCGGAGAGACCTTCCGGGTTGTCGAAGACAGCCACGCCGATCTGGCCGAGGATTTCGGTCTGGCCGTTGGTGAACGAGCCGAGGATGTTGCCGTCGGTTTGAATGCTGATCGAATCCAGCGAGCCCATGCCGTAGCCGTCCTGCTCGGACGCCGTGGCCGTGGTCTTGCCGCCGAACTGCGTGAGACCGCCGAAGGAACCGGGCGTGCCGAAATTGACGGCCACGTTCTGGACATCCGACAAGCCGGCGAACATGATGCTGATGCCTGCGTCATCTTCGTCCGTGCCCAGCACCGCCTGATAGGAGCCGTCGGCCTGGAACTTGATGCTGCCGATCCTGGCGTCGGTGATGGTCCCATCCGCCGCGTTCATCGTGGCCACCATGTCCCACAGGTTGCTTTGGGTTTTGGTGAAGGTGAGCGTCACCAGGTGGGCGCGGCCCAGCGTGTCATAGACCTCGATGGAGGTGGTGGTCGAGTCGCCCGCGGCGCCTTCGGTGGATGTGTAGAACGAGTGGTTGCTCCACGCCGTCGTGCCTGTGCCCGATGTGTTGACGATGGACAGGCTCAGGTCGGCCTCGCCGCCCTCGTCCGCGGTGACGATGATGTTGCCGGAGCTGTCCAAGGCAGCCGTGGCTTCGCCGGAAAGCGCTTCGTTGATCTTCGCCAGCAGGTCGGCCAGCGTGGTGCCATCGTTGGCCGATCCATAGGTGAATGTGACGGGGGTGAGGGCTGAGCCGTCCGCGCCCGTGCCGGAGATGGTGATGACCGCTCCATCCGCGTAGTCCACGGTGGTGGAATCGAGGTCATTGAGCTCCGTGGCGCCCACAGCCGCCGCGCCGCCCGCGCGGAAGGCGCTGGTGGTGGACACGACCTGCTGGACCGGGCCGGACGCCGACGCGTCGAGGTTGCCGGTAATCTGGATCGTGCTCGTTTTCTGGCCGGGAATCACTTCGCTGTAGTCGATCGCGATGTTCTCGCCACGCACATCCTGGACCCACATCCCGCTGACCGAATCCACCAGGTAGCCTTCGCTGTCGACGGAGAGCGTGCCCGTGCGCATGTAGTAGTCTTCCAGACCGTTGCTGACCACGAAGAACCCGGAACCTTGGATGGAAACGTCCATCACGTTGCCGGTCTGGACCAGCGTGCCCTGGTCAAAATCGCGCTGGATGGCGCCCACGCTGACGCCGTTGCCGACCTGTGTCGGGTTGACGCCGCCGCTGTACTGCGTGGGGGCGGCCGCGTCGTTGAGCGTTTCGCTCAATACGTCCGAGAAGGTGATGGTGCTGGTCTTGAAGCCGTTGGTGTCCACGTTGGCCAGGTTGTTGCCGATGGTGTCCAGCATGACCTGGTGCGCCTTGAGTCCGGAAAGTCCAGTCCACAATGAGGACATGGGTGAGGTCTCCTTTCGGGAGTTGCGCGCAACGGTGTCCTATCCCCTGGGCTCCGATTTTCGCGTAATACGGGTGGGTCCGGCTTCCTTGCTGGACCCGCGTTGTTTCTGCGCGGCGGGTTGGCCTCAGTCCAAAACGGCGGTCAGTGAATCGAGCGAGACGAACTTATCTCCAATCACGATTCCCGGCTCCCCACTCTGAACAGCCACCTTCTGCACCGTGCCGGTAACGGTCTGCTGGGTGGTCGAATCCGTGTACTGCACGCTGTGGCCGATAAGGGCCTGGGCGGTCTTGAGCCGCTCCACGGTCAACGCGGAGCTGAACGTCTTCTGCATGGACGACAGCGACTGCACTGTGGTCAATTGGGCCAGTTGGGAGGTCATCTGGCTCGAGTCCATCGGCGACAGCGGGTCCTGATGCTTCAACTGCGTGATGAACAGGTTCATGAAGGCGTTGCCTTCGAGAAGCGACGCGTAGTTGGATGTGCTTACGGACACGTTGAATCTCCTCGTCTCTGGTTCGGTCTCAGGAGTAGTAGTCCAGCCCGCCCGTGGCTGCGCCGGCCAGCGCGGCCCGGCGAACCTGCACGGGTTCGGCGGGCGGCGCATTTCCGGTTCGTCCGTTGGATCGGAAGCGGCTTGCGTGTGTCTGGCGGCCGTTGCCGCCGTTGGGCGAAGACTGGTCCGCTCCGCCGCTGGCGGTGTTCAAATCCACTGTTACGCTGGACACTTGCACTCCCGCCGAGCTCAACGACTGGCGGATTTCCGGAATCATGTTCTGCACGGCTTGGCGGGCGGATTCGCTCTCCACGCTGAACTTGAGCTGGACCACGCTCTCCTGCATCACGGCCTGCATCCGCATCTCGCCGAGCGCTTCCGGCTTGAGCCGCATGTCGAGGCTCACTTCGCCGCCTTCGTGGCGGAGAGGGCGGGTCTGGCGGATCAGCTTGGCCACGAGCTCGTCCGGGTTCTCGACCTCGGGCGCAAGTCGCCGCTGTTCCGAGAACTCCGCTCTGGCGGCCTGCGATGGCGTTGTCCGCGCCATTTCGGCTTCAAAGCCTTTGGGGTCGGCGGAGTCTGGTGGTTTTGTGGTTTTGTCCGCGCCGCTCTTGTCCGGCGTCAAGGCGGGTTGGCTGGTGTTCTTCTGGGAGTCGCTGGAGGATGTGGCGTCTTGGCCGGTTTCGCGCGTCGTGGTCCGCGGCGCGTGACGGTCGGCGCTGGCGGAGGCGGCAGGCGAAGTCGCGTCCGCTTCGCGGGCTTCGGAATCTGTGCGCGTCGCGGGGTTGTCCGCGGCTTCGGCGGAGTTGACCTGAGTGGAGGCCGCGCTTGCCTTTGCAGGGGAGACAAATGTCTCGTCACTATTCGCGCCGGCCGCGGGGGCATCGCTCTCGGCGGCCTCGCGGGTCTGCGTTTCTTTGCCTTCCTGAGTGGCGAGCGTTGCGCTGGCCGCCGCATCGTCGTTGGCTGGCGCCGGGGCGGTCTCAGCAGGCGCGGGCCCGTTGGGGGCATCTGTCCGCGTCGCCGGGCGCGCGGCATGGGCCACTGCGTCGGCTTGCGTCGGCTTGGTCGTCCTGTGCGTTTCGCTCCATCCGGCCTCGGCGCTTGTGGGAACCTGGCGTGGCGATTGGTCCGCAATGGGTTCGGAAGGCTTGTTCGCGCCGGCTGGCGCTGGCGGCGCGGCATCGCCGGTTGTTCCGGCTTCGGTCTCAACCCATTGTTTGACCGCCGGTTGTGTCTCGACCGTGTAGATGCCGGCTTCGGGCCTGGCTGGACTCGATGGTTTAACGCCAGCATCGGGTGTGTCAGGACTTGGCGCCTCGGCCGCCGTGGCCAGGGGCTGGGTCTGCGGCAGGTGGGGCCGATCGCTGAGCGGACCGGCTGAGGGAACAGCGGGAGCAGGGGCTGTCGTTGTCCCCGTGGCTGCTGCCGTGGCGCGAGATGGCGCGCTCGGGTTCGTCTGGCAGTCCTCTGTTTGCGTCACAGCCGGGTTGGCGGCCAGGCGGCTTTCGGCAGGCCGAGAGTCCGCGGCGTCAACCATCGCGGGCTTTTCGGCGTCCATCCCACGGCTTGCCATGACTGGGTTGGTCTGATCCGCTGGGGCGGGCTGCGAGGTCGTGCCAGATGCAGAAGGGCCGTCGTGGGGCTCGATTCGCGGGTTCGCCTGCGTCTCTGGCTGGGGCTTCACCGCCAAGTTCTCAGCGCCAGACGCTGGGACCTCGCTGGCAGACGTCCAGTGGGATGCCTGGGCCGTTGTCGTGTTCTGGAATGGAGTTGCATCATCAGCGGGCGGGCGTTGAGGCGCCCCATCCGCAACCACGCTGCTCTTGCCGTTGTTCGGGTGTGGGGAGACAGGCGTTTGTTGCGCGTGCCCGGCCTGCGCCGGCTCGGACTGGGCGCGGGCCTGCGCCTGGTCAGCCGTCTCGATCTGGTTCATCTCGGCTTCGAACCGCGAGACTTCGCTCTCCGGCGCAATGCTGTCTTGCGCCGCTTGGACGGCGTTTGCGGGCTGTTCAGCAATCGGCGGCGCCCCGGCGGACACGACGTCGGCCAGGGGCTGCGCTGGCGCGGCTTGGAGGTCGGTCTGGGCGGCCGTGGCTTCGACAGAGGGAGGTTCCGCCATGTCGGCCGTTAGGGAATTCTGGGCGAGCCGCGCAACTTGCGGCACAATGGCGGCAATGGCCGCTGTCTCGGCCAGGACCGTGTCTTCGTCAGCGTCCGGTCCAGGCGCCGCGGTTTGCGACTCCGGGGTTTCGGTTTCCATGGACTTGACAGGCGCGAGGCCGGGAAGGGAGATGGATGGCTGGAGCGGCGCCAGCCCCAGCATAGCCGCGACATCAACAGCATTGGGGCTTGGCGCTTCCGGCAATACCTGTGCGTCAGTCTCTGCCGTGACGGGCGCGATAGCGCCACCGAGGAAGGATTGCTCCTGGGCGGCGGGTTCGCCCTGCGAGGGCAGGTCTGCGTTGGCAGAAAGGCTGGCTTCGGACAGGATGGCGTCAAAGGCCTGGTCCAGACACGCTTCGGCCGTGTCCGGGCTGGCCAACTTGGCGCTGGGCAAAACCTGCGTCAGATCCATCACGGTCGTTTGGATGGCATCCGGCATAGGGTGGTGGCCGCCTTGGGTTGGGAACCGGTGTGCCGCCTCCCCAGCGACAGTGCCGTGGAGGCGGTTTCCAGAAGACACGCGGTGTTTGAGCAAAGGTTATGCCAGCGATTTTTGACCAAAAGTGAGGCCAAATCGCCGAAAATTCCGGCGCCTACGCTGAGAGGGTTGGCATGTTTTGCCCCGGTCTTGGAAAAAGGTTCCCCGGAAAGAATGCCGGCTTGGGCTTGGCTTGGCGTCTGGCAAAGACACAAAAAAAGGGCAGCTCCGCGATGGGGAGCTGCCCTGGTCGAGGCGTCTTCTGGGGTTAGCGGCCCGTTGAAAAAGGCGCCGCGTCGGCGGGGACATGGCGCCTCAGCCCGCCAACGGCGGGATCGCAACGTGTCCCCGGATCAGACGCGACATTTTCAACAGGCTGTCAG
>CAYYEE010000203.1:0-7677 GCA_964470775.1 uncultured Planctomycetota bacterium
GAAGCCCCCCCGGCCCCCGGCGCCCGCCCGCCCCTCGTCGCCATCGGCTCCTCCACCGGCGGCCCCCAGGCCCTCGCCACCGTCCTCATCGGCCTCGGCGAGAACTTCCCCGCCGCCATCGTCATCATTCAGCACGTCAACGCCCAATTCGCCCCAGGCCTTGCCGACTGGCTCAGCGGTCAATCCCCCACCCCCGTCCGCGTCGCCCCCGACGGCGCCCGGCCCCAAGCCGGCCTCGCCCTCCTCGCCGCCACCGACGACCACCTCGTCCTCGCCCCCGACCTCACCCTCCGCTACACCCCAGACCCCAAAGAATGCCCCTACCGGCCCTCCGCCGACGCCTTCTTCCACTCCGTCGCCCGCTACTGGCCCGACTTCGGCGCCGCCGCCCTCCTCACCGGCATGGGCCGCGACGGCGCCGCCGGCCTCCTCGCCCTCAGACAAAAAAGCTGGACCACCTTCGCCCAGGACGAAGCCACCAGCGTCGTCTACGGCATGCCCCGGGCCGCCGCCGAACTCGGCGCCGCCACCGAAATCCTTCCCGTCGACAAAATCGGGCCCGCCCTCGCCAGGGCCATCACGCGCCGGCGCGCCGCTGTTTGAAAAGAGAGGATACCCCGTCCATGAACCCCGCCGAAACCGCCCAGCCGCCCGCCAAAGGCGCCTTCAAAGAGCACACCATCACCGTCCTCCTCGTTGACGACCAGGCCATCATCGGCGAAGCCGTCCGCCGCATGTTGGCCGGCGAAAAGGACATCGTCTACCACTACTGCGGCAACCCCGCCAAAGCCGTCCCCATGGCCGAAGAACTCAAACCCACCGTCATCCTCCAAGACCTCGTCATGCCCGACATCGACGGCCTCACCCTCGTCAAATTCTTCCGCGCCCGCGAAAAAACCCGCGACATCCCCCTCATCGTCCTCTCCACCAAAGAAGAAGCCACCACCAAAGCCGAAGCCTTCGCCCTCGGCGCCAACGATTACCTCGTCAAACTCCCCGACCGCATCGAACTCCTCGCCCGCATCCGCTACCACTCCAACGGCTACATCAACCTCCTCCAGCGCAACGAAGCCTACCAAGCCCTCGTCGAAAGCCAGAAAGCCCTGGCCAAAGAACTCAGCGAAGCCGCTGAATACGTCAAATCCCTCCTCCCGCCCCCCATGGACGGCGAACTCAAAACCGTCTGGGAGTTCATCCCCTCCACCTCCCTCGGAGGCGACTCTTTCGGCTACCACTGGCTCGACGACAACCACTTCGCCATGTACCTGCTCGACGTCTGCGGCCACGGAGTCGGCGCCGCCTTGCTCTCCATCTCCGCCATGAACGTCCTCCGCTCGCAAAGCCTCCCCAACACCGACTTCCGACAGCCCTCCCAAGTCCTCGAAGCCCTCAACGCCGCCTTCCCCATGGAAGAACAGCACGACATGTACTTCACCATCTGGTACGGCGTCTACGACAAAGCCGCCCGCTCCATCGCCTACTCCAGCGGCGGCCATCCCCCCGCCATCCTCCTCACCGGCGATGCCCCCGATGCCCTCCAGCCCCTCGAACTCGCCACACGGGGCTTCATCATCGGCGGCATGCCCGGCGTCAAACACCAGACCGCCACCGTCCAGCTCAAAGCCTTCAACCGCCTCTACGTCTTCAGCGACGGCGTCTACGAAGTCTTCACCCCCACAGGCGAACTCTGGGCTTTCGAGGACTTCGTCAAACTCCTCGCCCAACCCCCCGAACCCGGCCTCAACAACGTCCAGCGCGTCCTCCAAGGCGTCCGCAAAGTCAAACAATCCGACTCCTTCGACGACGACTTCTCCATGTTCGAGGTGGCATTTGGCTGAGTCTGCGGTCAGGGCGATCCATTAGGCCAAATCGCCTAGGCTGAATATGAGGCAAGAATCTGGGCGCCGACAGCAAGATATGTAACCTGTCGGCGCCCAACCTTTTACGGGGCCGGGGCATAAACAACCATCTCAATTCTGAATGAATTTCATTCAATTTTAGCCAAAACCCTCCGATCATTTCCTTGCTTTTAGTACGAGATTAGGCATCAAAGGCCGCAACTCGCCTATCTCAAATGGAGTGGACACCCAGCGCTGGAAGCAAGCCAAGCCGTGGGAAACGGGCCTTGCTGGGAGAAGCGCTGGGATTCCGTTCGTGCGGAATCGTGTCCTCAGGGATCAGGGAGCGGTGTCGTGATCAGAATATCCAGGGTTGCACGAATCGCAGCAGCGGTCGTGTTGTTGCTGGCGTTTGCGGCGAGCGGCGTTTGGGTCGCGAGGGTGATGCGAGGGATGGGCGCCGCTGGGACCACCGGGGCAGGTCCCGACAGCCGGGCATGGGTGGCCTTCGGCGTGTTTGCCTCCATCGCAGCCTTGGGAACCGGGTCGTGCCTTTGGGCCCTCTGGCGTCCCCGTAACCGCCGGCAGGACACCGGTCTCAACGATGCCCTCCAGCGCCTGGCTGACAGCGGCGTCCAGATGACCGGCGTCGCCGACGAACTGGCCCGCCAGAGCCAGGAACAAGCCGCCGCCATCGAGGAAACCACCGCCTCTCTGGAAGAACTCTCCGCCTCCGCTTCCAGCAACGCCGACAACGCCGGCCGCGCCAGCCAGCTCTCCACCGATGCCAAGACCACCGTCGAATCCTGCTCCAACACCATGCAGCTCATGGTCGCCGCCATGGGCCAGGTCAACGAGTCCAGCGGCGAAATCAAGCGCATCGTCAAAAGCATCCGCGAAATCGCCTTCCAGACCAACCTCCTCGCCCTCAACGCCGCCGTCGAGGCCGCC
This sequence comes from uncultured Planctomycetota bacterium, assembly GCA_964470775.1. GTDB lineage: Bacteria > Planctomycetota > Brocadiia > CAIUPP01 > CAYYEE01 > CAYYEE01. The sequence goes on from CAYYEE010000203.1 coordinate 2,790, forward strand.
CGCGCCGGCAGCGCCGGCGCAGGCTTTGCCGTCGTCGCCAACGAAGTGCGCAGCCTCGCCGGCCGCGCCGCCGAAGCCGCCGACAGCACCGGCGAAAAGATCGGCCAGGTTCTCGACAGAATCGGCGAAGCCACCGAGAGCGTCATGAAGGTCATAGACGAGTTCTCCAAGGTCTACGACGGGGCGGACAAGACCGCCACCATCGTTCAGGAGATCGCCGCCGCCTCCGGCGAGCAAGCCACCAGCGTCAACGCCATGCGCTCCGCCATGGGGCAGATGCAGACCTCCACCCAGCAGACCGCGGCCATGGCCCAGCAGGCCGCGGCCCTCTGTCGCGAGCTGGAGGATCAGCGCAAGAGCGTCGCAGCGGGGGAGTCCAGCGGCCGATAGCGCCGCGTCCGGGAACAGGTGAGAGCCGGTCGGCGGTCGCGCGGCCGCGCAAGGCTCCACGGGAAGAAGGGAGTCGAACCATGAGGTACTTGTCTGTCGCGCGTCTGGCCTTGCTCGCCGCCTTGCTCGCCTGCGCTTTCTGCAACGCCCAACAGCCGGTCAAAGTCGAAAAGGGCCCGCCTTTGCCTCTCCACACCATCGAAGGCGTCGGTGGCGTCGGCCTCACGGAAATGGCCTATCTCGTCAATCCCTCGGTCGGCGAGAACTGGATCGGCCTCCCCAGTTTCTCCGCCACCCACGTCCAGGCCAAGCACAAGAACGCCGAAATCCTCTCCGTCTCCGAAACCCTTTTCAAGCGCGTCGAACTCAGCTACTCCTGCCACTACGTCGGCCTCGGCGATTTCGGCCAGACCGTCAAGGACAGACTCGGCGCCGACCTCTCCAGCGACTACGTCCAGATGCACACCCTCAACGCCCGCGCCCTTCTGCTCAACGAAGGTGAGTTTGGCCAGTCCTGGCTCCCCGCCGTCACCGCCGGCTTCCACTACAAATACAACGCCACCATCAACGACTTCAACCGCGACCTCGGCGGCGCCCTCCATGACGTCGTCGGCGTCAAGAACAACCAGGGCTACGAATACACCATCACCGCCACCAAGATGTTCAAAGACCTCCTCCCCAGGCCGTTCTTCATCAGCGCCACCGCCCGCAACAGCGACGCCGCCCAGTACGGCTGGCTCGGCTTCACCGACGAGCGCCGCTGGCTCTTCGAAGGCAACGTCGGCGTCCTCATTCTCGACAACCTCGTCCTCGCCGCCGAATACCGCCAGAAGCCCAACGACCTCAACAAGGTTCCAGGCGTCCTCGGCCGCGAAGACAGCCACTGGACCATCGCCGCAAGCTACATCGTCAACCCACACCTCAACATATCCGTCGCCTACGCCAACCTCGGCAACATGCTCAACCACGAAGAGCCGGCCGCGCTCTGGTTCCAGGTTAAGTACGAGTTCTGACGCCATCCGGACCGCGCAAACGCCTGCCCAAGGAGACCCGTTGTGAAAAGGCCGCGCACATGAACGGCGTTCGAGCCTATCTCAACAACGCCGCCACATCATGGCCTAAGGCGCCCGGCGTGGTGGAGGCCGTGCGGGAGAGCCTCGCCGGGCCGCCTTGGGTCTCCGGCCGCGAAACAGGCGGCGCCGGGGACCCCGCCTGCCGCTGCCGCCAAGCCCTCGGCCGGCTGTTCGCCGTCCCCGACCACCGCCGCGTCGTCCTCACCCAGCACGCCACCCATGCCCTCAACCTCGCCATCCTCGGCCTCTCTCTCCGGCCGGGCGATCGAGTCATTACCTCCGTCACCGAACACAACTCCATGCTCAGGCCGCTGTACCGCCTGCGCAAATGCAGCGGCGTGGCCGTGGTCGTCATCGGTCTCGACGGCCAGGGCCTTCTCGACAAAGCCGCTTTCGAAGCCGAACTCCGCCGCGGCGCGCGGCTCGTCGCCCTCAACCACGCCTCCAATGTCACCGGCCAGGTCAATGACATCCCTTGGTTCTTCGCCAAGGCCAAAGAGACCGGCGCTCTCACCCTCCTCGACGCCTCCCAGACCGCCGGCCACCTCCCCGTCAGACCCCTTGACCTTGGCGCCGACCTCGTCGCGTTCACCGGTCACAAAGGCCTGCTGGGCCCGCCGGGAACCGGAGGTCTATGGGTCAGCCCCGGCCTCGATCTCGATCAAGTCCTCGTCGGCGGCACAGGCGTCAGGAGCGACCTCGAACTTCACCCTCCCGAAATGCCCACCCGCCTCGAGGCCGGCACACCCAACGGCCCAGCCCTCGCCGGCCTCGCCGTCGCCCTCGAATGGCTCGAACGCAACGGACAGGACCACACCCGCCGCGAACAAACCCTCGCCGCCGACCTTCGCGCTAGACTCCAACGCCTCACCGGCCTCACCCTCTTCGGCCCCAAGACCCCCGCGCCCCTCACCCCCGTCGTTTCCTTCCGGGTCCACGGCCGCTCCGTGGAAGAAACCGCCTACGCCCTCCTCCAAGGCTTCGACATCGTCTGCCGCTCCGGACTCCACTGCGCCCCCCTCATCCACCACGCCATCGGCAGCAGCCCCGGCGGTACGATCCGTTTCAGCCTCTCCGGCTTCACCACCCCCCAGGAAGTCGACGCCGCCGTCGACGCCGTGGAGCGGCTCAGACAATGAAACTCCTCGCAGCCGACAGAGTGGAAGACTGCTTCGACGGCAGCAGCGTCTACCGATTCGAGCTCGACGCCCCATGGACCCGCGACATGATCCTCGCCCTCCAAACCCTCGGCGCCGTCGACTATCACCCCGACTTCCCCAGGCCCTTCTTCCAGGCCTGGACGCGCCAAGGCCTCATCGCTAAAGGCGTTGAAGGTTCCCGCGAATGCCGCGTCATCCTCCCCCGCGAGGGCCGCGACGCCGCCAGACAAACCTTTGAACAATGGCTCCAATCGGCCGGCGCGGACGCTCCCCGCGCGCCCGCCGCCAACGCACACACTCATTTCCAGCCGCGCCAGAGCGCGGCGCTTGAATAGCGGGCCACGCCCGCGCAGAAAGGAGGACGCAATGGGCGCAAAGCTGGCGAAGTTCTTTGACCTGGCCAAAGCGGAAGGAGGGCTGCCTACGCAGATGCGCCTGGCTATGAAAACAGGCGTCGCCTCAGCCCAGGCCGCCACAGCCCCGGACTCGCCCGACAACATCGCCAAGTTCCAGAAGGCGTACAAGGAAATCACCGGCAAAGACGCCGGCATCAACTGAAAGGAGGAAACCAGCATGCCTGTTATGAAGAAGACCGACTTGGTCCTCGACAAGCGCTTCGACCCCAGGAACTGCCGACACACCGTCAACGGTTCCCCCTCGGTCCTGCACTGCCACCACTACGCCACCCTCTACGCCCAGCTCGCCGACGACTGCTCCCTGCTCGACGGGAAAAAACTCCTCGCCGAAGTCGCCGAAGACACCTTCTCTCTCGAACTCGCCAACGCCTTCAAGATCAGCGGCGCCGACCGCCTCGAAGACCGGATCGCCGTGGCCGAGCAGCTCTACGCCGCCATGGGCCTCGGCAAAATGTGCGTCGTTTGCGCCGGCCGCGACGCCGGCGTCGTCGAACTCGTCCACTCCCACGTTGACGAAGGATGGATCAAGAAGTGGGGCAAACGCGACAAGCCCGTCAACTTCATGACCGCCGGCTACGTCGCCGCCCTCTTCTCCACGCTCTTCGGCCTGCCCTGCCGTTCCTACGAAGTCATCGAGTCAGCCAGCATCGTCGCCGGCGCCGCCCGCTCCCGCTTCGATGTCACCGCCAAGTGAAAGGAGGATTCTAATGGCCATAGACCGCAAACGCGTCATTGACGCCATGTCCAAAGTCCAGGTCATGGGCAACGAGGACGGCCTCATCCCCGGTTTCAACGTCTTCGTCACCCAGCTCCCCGCCGCCTTGTGGAACGGTTTCGCCGAAAGGCTCACCCGCCGCGTCGGCAAGGACATGGTCGAAGCCGCCGAGTGGCTCCTCGTCAACGCCGCCCACGAGTGCGGCTACCACACAGGCTACGGCATCATCACGTCCGAGGAATGGAAAGCCATCGTCGCCCCCATGGTCGAAAAGGTTCCCGAGGACATTCTGCACGGCGCCTACGCCGTCTTCACTGCCTGGGGGTGGGCCAAGAGCGAGATCGTCGAACTGGTCCCCGAAAAGAAGATGGTCGTGCGCGCCTACGACTACTACGAGTCCGACGTCGTCACCTACGGCCGCTCCGAAAAGCTCAGCGCCTACATGATCCGCGGCGTCTCCGCCGCCTTCATGGACCTCGCCTACGGCGGACCTTACGACCCTGCCGGCAAAAAGGGCCTGCGCACCTTCTCCTGCAAGCAAACCCGCGGCATCGAGTGCGGCGACGAATACGGCGAGTTTATCGTCACCCGCGCCTGACAGCCCCCTCAAGACATCACCGCGTCGGCGGGGGACACGTTGCCCTCACCCGCCAACAGCCGAATCGCAACGTGTCCCCCCAACGAGGCGTCAGGACAGGCCGGCCGCGAGCCGCCGGCCTGCTCCCGCCTTCCCCATGCCTCCCGCCGGAGCGTAGGCGTCCCGCCCGCCCCGTCCCCTCGGAACGCCGCGGTTGCGGGCCGACTCCGGCGCTTGACCCCTCCCCCGAAATCGCTTGGCTTCACGGGCGCGGCATGTCGTGCCCCTCCGGTGCTGCGACCGATCGAGATTGAGGCGTTACATCCTCGCCGTTCCCCCCTTGCGCCCCTCGTATTCCTGCGGCAGAATATCCCCTTCGGCCTCATGCCATCCAGACGACTCTAGCCACATGGAGATACGACGATGAGCGACGCGCGTTACGACTCCTTCATGGGCCGCGGCCCCAAACGCATCGCCCACTGGGAGCACTGGTCCAACCCCGACGCCGCCACCTACATCACCGGCATCGACTTCTACGCCCACCCCAGAAGCTGCAT